>NZ_VMKU01000005.1:0-54613 GCF_013276315.1 Streptococcus sp. 2741
GCAACCTGCGGCTAGCTTTTTAGTTTGCTCTTTGATTTTTATTGAGTATGAAAGGATGTTTGAGAAGGTTTTACAGTAAAAGAAAATTAAAAAATCTAGAAAGAAAATATGAAAGATAGAATAAAAGAATATTTACAAGATAAGGGAAAGGTAACTGTCAATGACTTGGCTCAGGCTTTGGAAAAAGACGGTTCCAAGGATTTTCGTGAGTTGATTAAAACCTTGTCCCTAATGGAAAGAAAGCACCAGATACGCTTTGAAGAAGATGGCAGTCTGACCTTGGAAGTCAAGAAAAAACATGAGATTACCCTCAAGGGGATTTTTCATGCCCATAAAAATGGCTTTGGCTTTGTTAGTCTGGAAGGCGAGGAGGACGACCTTTTTGTAGGAAAAAACGATGTCAACTATGCTATTGATGGTGATACCGTTGAGGTCGTGATCAAGAAAGTCGCTGACCGCAATAAGGGAACAGCAGCAGAAGCCAAAATTATTGATATCTTAGAACACAGCCTGACAACAGTTGTCGGACAAATCGTTCTAGATCAGGAAAAGCCTAAGTATGCTGGCTACATCCGTTCGAAAAATCAGAAAATCAGCCAACCCATCTATGTTAAGAAACCAGCCCTTAAACTGGAGGGAACAGAAGTTCTCAAGGTCTTTATCGATAAATACCCAAGCAAGAAACATGATTTCTTTGTCGCGAGTGTTCTCGATGTGGTGGGACACTCAACAGATGTCGGAATTGATGTTCTTGAGGTCTTGGAATCAATGGACATTGTATCCGAGTTTCCAGAAGCTGTTGTCAAGGAAGCAGAAAGTGTGCCTGATGCTCCGTCTAAAAAGGATACGGAAGGTCGTCTGGATCTAAGAGATGAGATTATCTTTACCATCGATGGTGCTGACGCCAAGGACTTGGACGATGCGGTGCATATCAAGCCTATGAAAAATGGCAATCTGGAACTTGGAGTTCACATTGCGGATGTTTCCTACTATGTGACCGAGGATTCTGCCCTGGACAAGGAAGCCCTTAACCGCGCGACTTCAGTCTATGTGACAGACCGTGTGGTCCCAATGCTTCCAGAACGACTGTCTAATGGAATTTGCTCCCTCAATCCCCAAGTTGACCGCCTGACCCAGTCTGCCATTATGGAAATTGATAAACATGGTCGTGTGGTCAACTATACCATTACACAAACGGTTATCAAGACTAGCTTCCGTATGACCTACAGTGATGTCAATGATATCCTAGCTGGCGATGAGGAAAAGCGACAAGAATATCATAAAATTGTACCAAGTATCGAACTTATGGCCAAGCTTCATGAAACTTTAGAAAACATGCGTGTGAAACGTGGAGCTCTCAATTTTGATACCAATGAAGCGAAGATTTTAGTGGATAAACAAGGTAAGCCTGTTGATATCGTTCTTCGGCAGCGTGGCATTGCCGAGCGGATGATTGAGTCTTTTATGTTGATGGCCAATGAAACAGTTGCCGAGCATTTCAGCAAGCTGGACCTACCTTTTATCTATCGAATTCACGAGGAGCCTAAGGCTGAAAAGGTTCAGAAGTTTATTGATTATGCTTCGAGTTTCGGTATTCGAATCTATGGGACTGCTAGTGAAATGAGTCAAGAGGCACTTCAAGATATTATGCGAGCAGTTGAGGGGGAACCTTATGCAGATGTATTGTCCATGATGCTTCTTCGCTCCATGCAGCAGGCTCGTTATTCGGAGCATAATCACGGCCACTATGGATTAGCAGCAGATTACTACACTCACTTTACTAGTCCGATTCGTCGTTATCCAGACCTTCTTGTTCATCGCATGATTCGGGATTATGGGCGTTCTAAGGAAATAGCAGAGCATTTTGAACAAGTGATTCCAGAGATTGCGACCCAGTCTTCCAACCGTGAGCGTCGTGCCATTGAGGCTGAGCGTGAAGTCGAAGCCATGAAAAAGGCTGAGTATATGGAAGAATACGTGGGCGAAGAGTACGATGCGGTTGTGTCCAGCATTGTCAAGTTTGGTCTCTTTGTTGAATTGCCAAACACAGTTGAAGGCTTGATTCACATCACAAATCTACCTGAATTTTATCATTTCAATGAGCGTGATTTGACTCTTCGTGGGGAGAAATCAGGAACAACTTTCCGTGTAGGTCAGCAAATCCGTATCCGAGTTGAAAGAGCCGACAAGATGACGGGTGAAATTGACTTCTCTTACATCCCAAGTGAGTTTGATGTGATTGAAAAAGGCTTAAAACAGTCTAATCGTAGTGACAGAGGGCGTGGTTCAAATCGTCGTTCAGATAAGAAGGAAGATAAGAGAAAATCAGGACGCTCAAATGATAAGCGCAAGCATTCACAAAAAGACAAGAAGAAAAAAGGAAAGAAACCTTTTTACAAGGAAGTAGCTAAGAAAGGAGCCAAGCATGGCAAAGGGCGAGGGAAAGGTCGTCGCACAAAATAAAAAGGCGCGCCACGACTATACAATCATAGATACGCTAGAGGCAGGGATGGTTCTGACTGGAACTGAAATCAAGAGTGTACGAGCTGCTCGAATCAATCTCAAGGATGGCTTTGCCCAAGTAAAAAATGGAGAGGTCTGGTTGAGCAATGTCCATATCGCTCCTTACGAAGAGGGCAATATCTGGAACCAAGAACCAGAACGTCGTCGTAAACTCCTGCTCCATAAAAAGCAAATCCAAAAGTTGGAACAAGAGACTAAAGGGACAGGAATGACCCTGGTTCCTCTTAAAGTCTATATCAAAGACGGTTATGCCAAGCTTCTTTTAGGTTTAGCTAAAGGGAAGCATGACTACGATAAGAGAGAGTCTATCAAACGTCGTGAGCAAAACCGCGACATCGCGCGCGTGATGAAAGCTGTTAATCAGCGATAAAAAGAGGAATTGAAAATGGAAAAATTAGTTGCCTATAAACGCATGCCTTTGTAGACTAAAGAAACCATGCCTGAAGCTGTTCAGCAAAAGCACAATACAAAAGTTGGGACTTGGGGAAAATTACTGTCTTGAAGGGAGCTCTCAAGTTTATTGAATTGACAGAAGAAGGGGAAGTTCTAGCTGAACACCTCTTTGAAGCAGGGGCAGATAATCCCATGGCACAACCACAAGTCTGGCACCGAGTGGAAGCTGCCACAGATGATGTGGAATGGTACTTGGAATTTTATTGTAAACCTGAGGATTATTTCCCTAAGAAATACAATACCAATCCTTTTCATTCAGAGGTTCTAGAGGCCATGCAGACAGTAAAACCAGGGAAAGCTTTGGATTTGGGTTGTGGTCAGGGGCGCAATTCTCTTTTTCTAGCCCAGCAAGGTTTTGATGTGACGGCTGTAGATCAAAATGACCTGACCCTTGAAATCTTGCAAAGTATTGTGGAGCAAGAAGATCTGGACATGACTGTTGGTCTTTACGATATCAATTCAGCTAGCATTGGGCAAGAATATGATTTTATCGTATCAACTGTTGTTCTCATGTTTCTACAAGCAGACTGCATTCCAGCTATTATTCAAAATATGCAGGATAAAACCAGTGTTGGTGGCTATAATCTTATCGTTTGTGCTATGGACACGGAGGATTATCCTTGCTCAGTGAACTTCCCATTCACCTTTAAAGAAGGGGAATTGGCAGACTATTACAAGGATTGGGAATTGGTTAAGTACAATGAAAATCCAGGCCATTTGCACCGTCGCGATGAAAATGGCAATCGTATTCAACTACGCTTTGCGACCATGCTAGCCAAGAAAATCAAATAAAAATGAATGAAGATTAGGAATTTTCCTGATCTTTTTTCTTTTTTACGAATAATATAGAAAAGGAGGGAAATCATGTTTGTTGCGAGAGATGCTAGGGGAAAATTGGTAAATGTGTTAGAGGATAAGCTTGAGAAGCAAGCATACACCTGCCCAGCTTGTGGAGGTCAGCTTCGTTTGCGTCAAGGACCAAGTGTACGGACCCATTTTGCCCATAAATCCTTAAAAGACTGTGATTTTTCCTCTGAAAATGAAAGTCCAGAACACCTGGCAAATAAGGAAGTCCTCTATCACTGGTTGAAAACAGAGGCTGAGGTGCAATTAGAATACCCGCTTCCAGAGCTTAAACAGATTGCAGATGTATTTGTAAATGGCAATCTAGCTTTAGAAGTTCAGTGTAGTCTCTTGCCTCAAAAAATTCTTAAGGAGCGTAGTGAGGGCTATCGTAGTCAGGGTTACCAAGTACTGTGGTTGCTAGGAGAAAAACTTTGGCTCAAGGAGCGTTTGACTCGTCTGCAAGAAGGTTTTCTATACTTCAGTCAAAACATGGGATTTTATGTTTGGGAAGTAGACAAGGAAAAACAGGTTTTAAGGCTTAAATATCTCATCCACCAGGATCTCCGAGGCAGACTCTATTATCAAATCAAGGAATTTCCCTATGGACAAGATAGTCTACTGGAGATATTACGTTTTCCCTATAAGAAACAAAAAATATCTAGTTTTAGTGTTTCTCAGGATAAGAACATCTGTCGTTATATCCGGCAACAACTGTTTTATCAAAATCCCTTTTGGATGAAAGAACAAGCAGAAGCCTATCAAAAGGGAGAGAATATCCTGACTTATGGGCTAAAAGAATGGTATCCACAAATTCGACCACTAGTAGGTGAGTTTTGCCAACTTGAGCAAGATTTGACCAGCTATTATCAGTATTTTCAAACCTATTACCAAGAAAATCCTCAAAATGATTGGCAAAAGCTCTATCCACCAGCCTTTTATCAGCAATATTTCTTAAAAAATATGGTAGAATAGAAAGGATGGAGGAATCTAATGGTATTACAAAGACATGAAATAAATAAAAAAGATACATGGGATCTATCAACGATTTACCCAACTGACCAGGCTTGGGAAGAAGCCTTAAAAGATTTAACAGAAAAATTGGAGACAGTAGCCCAGTATGAAGGTCATCTCTTGGATAGTGCGGATAGCCTACTGGAAATTACTGAATTTTCTCTTGAAATGGAACGCCAGACGGAGAAGCTTTACGTTTATGCTCATATGAAAAATGACCAGGACACACGTGAAGCCAAGTACCAAGAGTACTATGCCAAGGCCATGACTCTCTACAGTCAGCTAGATCAAGCCTTTTCATTCTATGAACCTGAATTTATGGAAATCAGTGAAGAGCAGTATGCTGACTTTTTAGAAGCTCAACCAAAATTGCAGGTTTATAAACACTATTTTGATAAGCTTTTGCAAGGCAAGGATCACGTTCTTTCACAACGTGAAGAAGAATTATTGGCTGGAGCTGGAGAAATCTTTGGTTCGGCAAGTGAAACCTTCGCTATCTTGGACAATGCGGATATTGTGTTCCCTTATGTCCTCGACGATGATGGTAAGGAAGTTCAGCTATCTCATGGGACTTACACACGTTTGATGGAGTCTAAAAATCGTGAGGTGCGTCGTGGTGCCTATCAAGCTCTTTATGCGACTTATGAACAATTCCAACATACCTATGCCAAAACCTTGCAAACCAATGTTAAGGTGCAAAACTATCGTGCCAAAGTTCGCAACTACAAGAGCGCTCGTCATGCAGCCCTAGCAGCCAATTTTGTTCCAGAGAGTGTTTATGACAATTTGGTAGCAGCAGTTCGCAAGCATTTGCCACTCTTGCATCGTTACCTTGAGCTTCGTTCAAAAATCTTGGGGATTTCAGACCTCAAGATGTACGATGTCTACACACCACTTTCATCTGTTGAATACAGTTTTACCTACCAAGAAGCCTTGAAAAAGGCAGAAGATGCCTTGGCAGTCTTGGGTGAGGATTACTTGAGCCGTGTTAAACGTGCCTTCAGTGAGCGTTGGATTGATGTTTACGAAAATCAAGGCAAGCGTTCAGGGGCTTACTCTGGTGGTTCTTACGATACCAATGCCTTTATGCTTCTTAACTGGCAGGACAATCTGGACAATCTCTTTACTCTTGTTCATGAAACAGGTCACAGTATGCATTCAAGCTATACTCGTGAAACGCAACCTTATGTTTACGGAGATTATTCGATCTTCTTGGCTGAGATTGCCTCAACGACCAATGAAAATATCTTGACGGAGAAATTATTGGAAGAAGTGGAAGACGATGCAACGCGCTTTGCTATTCTCAATAACTTCCTAGACGGTTTCCGTGGGACAGTTTTCCGCCAAACTCAATTTGCTGAGTTTGAACACGCGATTCACCAAGCGGATCAAAATGGTGAAGTCTTGACAAGCGATTTCTTAAATAAACTCTATGCTGACTTGAACCAAGAGTATTATGGTTTGAGTAAGGAAGACAATCCGGAAATCCAATACGAGTGGGCTCGGATTCCACACTTCTACTATAACTACTATGTATACCAATATTCAACAGGCTTTGCGGCGGCCTCAGCCTTGGCTGAAAAAATTGTCCATGGTAGTCAAGAAGACCGTGACCGCTATATCGACTACCTCAAGGCAGGTAAATCTGACTATCCACTTAATGTCATGAGAAAAGCTGGCGTTGATATGGAGAAGGAAGACTATCTCAACGATGCCTTTGCAGTCTTTGAACGTCGTTTGAATGAGTTTGAAGCCCTTGTTGAAAAATTGGGATTGGCGTAAGATGGTTGAATCGTATAGTAAAAATGCCAACCATAACATGCGTCGCCCTGTCGTCAAGGAAGAAATTGTAGACTTGATGCGTCAGCGTCAAAAGCAAGTCACAGGTTCCTTGAAAGAATTGGAAGACTTTGCCCGCAAGGAAAATATTCCCATTATTCCCCATGAAACGGTTGTTTATTTCAGGTTTCTCATGGAAACCATGCAACCTAAAAACATTCTGGAAATTGGGACGGCTATCGGTTTTTCAGCTCTCTTGATGGCAGAGCATGCGCCAAATGCTAAGATTACAACCATTGACCGTAATCCAGAAATGATTGGTTTTGCCAAGGAAAATTTTGCCCAGTTTGACAGTCGCAAGCAAATCACTCTCCTAGAGGGAGATGCGGTAGACGTCTTATCTACACTGACAGAGTCTTATGATTTCGTCTTTATGGATTCTGCCAAGTCTAAATACATCGTCTTTCTGCCAGAAATCCTCAAACATTTGGAAGTTGGAGGTGTGGTTGTCTTGGATGATATTTTTCAAGGTGGTGATGTTGCCAAGGACATTATGGAAGTTCGTCGTGGCCAGCGAACCATTTATCGAGGACTTCAAAGACTATTTGATGCAACCTTAGACAATCCAGGACTCACCGCAACATTAGTACCTCTGGGGGACGGCATTCTCATGCTTCGTAAAAATGTAGCAGATGTTCAATTGCCTGACAGCGAATGATTTTCAGAAAAATTTAAGAAAATATAGTAAAATAGATAGAGTAACACTTATCTCAAAGGAGTAGACATGAAGAAAAAACTATTGGCAGGTGCCATTACACTATTATCAGTAGCAACTTTAGCAGCTTGTTCGAAAGGTTCAGAAGGGGCAGACCTTATCAGCATGAAAGGGGATGTCATCACAGAACATCAATTTTATGAGCAAGTGAAAAGCAACCCTTCAGCCCAACAAGTCTTGTTAAATATGACCATCCAAAAAGTTTTTGAAAAACAATATGGCTCAGAGCTTGATGATAAAGAGGTTGATGATACTATTGCCGAAGAAGAAAAACAATATGGTGAAAACTACCAACGTGTCTTGTCACAAGCAGGTATGACTCTTGAAACACGTAAAGCTCAAATTCGTACAAGTAAATTAGTTGAGTTGGCAGTTAAGAAGGCAGCAGAAGCTGAATTGACAGATGATGCTTACAAGAAGGCCTTTGACGAATACACTCCAGATGTAACGGCTCAAATCATCCGTTTGGACAATGAAGACAAGGCCAAAGAAGTTCTCGAAAAAGCCAAGGCAGAAGGTGCTGATTTTGCTCAATTAGCCAAAGATAACTCAACTGATGAAAAAACAAAAGAAAATGGTGGAGAAATTACCTTTGATTCTGCTTCAACGGAAGTACCTGAGCAAGTCAAGAAAGCCGCTTTCGCTTTAGATGTAAACGGCGTTTCTGATGTGATTACAGCAACTGGCACACAAGCCTACAGTAGCCAATATTACATTGTAAAACTCATTAAGAAAACAGAAAAATCATCTAATATTGATGACTACAAAGAAAAATTAAAAACTGTTATCTTGACTCAAAAACAAAATGATTCAACATTTGTTCAAAGCATTATCGGAAAAGAATTGCAAGCAGTCAATATCAAGGTTAAGGACCAAGCCTTCCAAAATATCTTTACCCAATATATCGGTGGTGGAGATTCAAGCTCAAGCAGTAGTACATCAAACGAATAGTCCAAATCAATAAGTCAGGGAAAAAACTCGACTTCAGGAAAAAATGAAGTAAATCTTCCCACAATAAAACGCATAGTACAAGGTTTTCAATACCTGATATTATGCGTTTTTTGATTTTAAAGACTTTTTGACTAGCCCCATTTTTTAACTTAATACTCAGTGAAAAGCAAAGATTAAACTAGGAAGCTAGCTGTAGGCTGCTCAAAGAACAGCTTTGAGGTTGCAGATAAGTCTTATGAGGTCACCAACATATATAATGTGAAGCTGACGTGGTTTGAATAGATTTTAGAAGAGTATGAGTTAGAAGTTTTAATGGATAATGCAAGATTCCATAGAATGGGTAAGCTAGAGTTCTTATGTGAAGAGTTTGGGCATAAACTTTTACCTCTTCCTCCCTACTCATCTTATACTCAATGAAAATCAAAGAGCAAACTAGGAAACTAGCCGCAGGTTGCTCAAANNATATATACGGCAAGGCGACGTTGACGCGGTTTGAAGAGATTTTCGAAGAGTATTAGTATAGAAAAGTGAATCTGAACTAGTACATCACTGCTTCTAAAACATTCTTATAAATTGATTTAAATTCTCAAATCAATTTATTCAGTTCATATTTCATTTTGCTCTACAATTCTGTTGAGAAGACATGTGTTCATATCAAAAAGGTATTGGCAAGTTGCAATACCTTTTTACGAGTCTCTTTTGTCTTATTTTTGTTTCAACTGACTATATCTCCAGAAGACTAGGCTATAATTATGATTGATAAGAAGTATCATTCCAAGTATCAAGAGTGAATGTTTCAAAATCATGGGTTTCTAGAATGGTCAGGCTGGCATTTGCTAGACCGCCATCTTTACGAAGAAGTGGTTCTTTATAACCTAGAAGAGTACGAATACTGGCAGTAAGATTAGCGCCATGCCCGACAATCAGAATACGCTCAGCTGGACTATCTTTTAATGATTTGATAAATTGGATTGTCCGTTGCGTGGTGCTATAGAGGGATTCGGCTCCAAACATTTGAGTGTCAAATTGAGCAAGATTAGTACGGAAAGCCTGGATTTGTTGCGGGTAAATAGCTTCCAAGGTTGCAATTTTCAAACCTTCTAATTTACCTAGCTGCCATTCACGGAGATTCGGAACACTTTCTAAAGGACAGGGTGTCTTGAGTTGACTTTGGATAATCTCGGCAGATTTGACAGCTCGAGGTAAATCACTTGAATAAATCTGATCAAAAGGAATTTCCTTGAGATATTGGCCAAGTCGTTTTAGGGTTTCAATGGATTCAGGAAGAAGAGGAGAATCACCGCTAGCACCTTGAAAACGACCTTCTTGGTTCCAGACCGTACGACCGTGGCGGACAAAGTAGAGTTTCATTACTTGCTGTCCTCCAAAATATCTACAAAGTCAGCCTTTACAAAGCTAGCCAAGTCTTGTGGCGCGACGATAATGCTATGACCAACTTCCCCAGCAGAAACAATCATTTGATTCAAGTCGAGAGCGATTTTATCGATAAAAATGGGGTAATTATGTTTTTGACGAATACCAACAGGATTATTGGCTCCATGAATATAACCTGTTGTTTTTTCCAAGTCCTTTTGTGGAATCATGTTCACTTTTTTATTGCCAGAAATTTTGGCTAGTTTCTTTTCCGACAGGTGTTGAGTGATAGGGACAATTCCAATAATCGGTCCTGTCTTGTCTCCTAAAAGAGCCAAGGTTTTGAAAATCTGATCTCGTTCATAACCTTGAGGCAGCTCTCCTTCCAGGGCATTGATTTGAATCCCCTGATGTGGGATGCCTGCTTTCGACAGGATTTGTTCCACCAATGTTTTTTTGATTTTTACTTTTTTTGCCATTATTTATACTTATCCTCCAATTGGCTCATCCAAATACCAAGCCAGATTCCCAGCGCAAAGAAGAAGGCGATGATGACATACCCAACAAGAGAAAGGCCAGTGTATTGGATACTTTCAGCGTTTCCTGCATTTGGAATTAAGATCAAAAGGGTACTTGATAGGACGATACCGATGATGAAATGATAGACGCGTGAGTGGTAGTTGTTTAAGGCATAATCCATCAATTTTGAAAAAACGATGAGAGTTGCACCTGCACCAATTCCAATCGGAAAGAAGGTTCCCAAGAGATCAAAAGTTTTAAAACCAGTCAACATAGGAGCATAGAGTCCCAAAATCAAAAGTAAATTTGATGGGCTGAGGCCAGGAACCAAGACGCCAAGGGCCAATAGTGCGCCTGCTAGGACGAAGTTAAGAAAGCTGGCGCTTAAGGTTCCAACGACAAAATTTAAGGCATAGAGTCCTAGTCCAGAAATGATAAAGGTTGTCCAGAACCAAGCTAAATCAATCTTGTCTCGATCAGATTCTCGAGTTGATTCCTTGAGGAGGCTAGGAACTGTACCAATGATGGCACCCGCAAAGCTCCATAAGACAAAGACCTGATAATTTTCAAGCAGGTATTCAATTGGGTAGGAAAATAAGCCGATTCCCAGAAGCATACCGATGGCAACTGGAATAAAGTACAAAACATTTTCTTTAAAGTCTTTAAAAGGATGGGCCAGAAAGCCAATCATTCGTTCGTAAATGCCTAAGATTGCTGCTAGAACCCCTCCGGAAATTCCCGGTAGAATAAATCCAAGAGCAATCACAATCCCTTTAATAAGGCGCGCTAACCATGAGAGCATATAGTTCCTCCAACTATTTCTATTTCAAAAAATCCTTACTATATTGTATCACAATCAAACACAAAAAGAAAAAGCAAATGCTAAACAAATGCTTTTAAGGTTTTAAAAAGAGTTTTCGAAAGGTTTCTTCTTTATTTTTTAAGGGAGAGATGACGTTGATATCCAAATTGTGGTCAAAGCCGGCAATTTTCCCTTTAGATGTGTATTGGTGAATATCATAATCTAAATCAGTTTTAGGACTGCTCTCCAAAAATCCTGAGTCTGAGCCGTAGGACGGAATCCAAACAGAGGTAAACTTGCCTGTATCAATACTATGTTCTTCCATGAAGTAGACACCAACGTAGATTCCGATGTTTTTAGCACCTAGTGATGCTAGTTTTGCTCGAAAGGCTTCAACACCCTCGTTCATATTGGACATGGTTTTATCTTCTACGTCTAGCCAATAGTAACTAGGGCTGTAAGGAGAGGCAGCATTGTAGAAAACTTCGGCAGCCTTTTCCATTTCTTGGACACTTTTTCCAGCGACATAAGCGTAGACAGCAACTGGGACATTCCGCTTTTGAAGTTCAGTGATATGACTCTTATAGGCCTTATCTATTCCATTGATAAAGGAAGCATCATTTTCTTTTGTCGTTTGAGCACCACTGTGAACACGAACAATAGCGCCTGAAATATTTTGTGAGAGGGCATCGTAGTTGATTTCCTCAGGACGCTGCCAGCCAGAGAGGTCAATAATCGGTTTGTCTAAGTGTTTCAAAGCCTGTGCTTCAATCTGTGCTATATTGGATTTTGTTTTAAACGATTGGTTGTCATTAAGTGGGCGATTGATGATTAAAATGAACATCATAATCCCAAAAAAACCAAATAAAATAAGTGGATGAATTTGTTTTCTCATATCTCATAATTTTACCTTAAAAATGAAAAAAATCAAAAAAAATGGGTTAAGGAAAGGACTTTGGAGCATTTTTTCA
This sequence comes from Streptococcus sp. 2741, assembly GCF_013276315.1. NCBI lineage: Bacteria > Bacillati > Bacillota > Bacilli > Lactobacillales > Streptococcaceae > Streptococcus > Streptococcus sp. 2741. The sequence continues at coordinate 12,005 of NZ_VMKU01000005.1, forward strand.
TTCAAGGGCGCGGAATGATTTGAAATATGGTATAATAAAAGGGAATTTCTACAGAAAAGAGAAGATTATGTCAAATTTTGCCATTATTTTAGCAGCGGGTAAAGGGACTCGCATGAAATCTGATTTGCCAAAAGTGTTGCACAAGGTTGCGGGTATTTCTATGCTGGAACATGTTTTCCGTAGTGTGGGAGCTATCCAACCTGAAAAGACAGTAACAGTTGTCGGACACAAGGCAGAATTGGTTGAGGAGGTCTTGGCTGGACAGACAGAATTTGTGACTCAATCTGAACAGTTAGGGACAGGCCATGCAGTTATGATGACAGAGCCAATCTTAGAAGGTTTGTCCGGTCACACCTTGGTCATTGCAGGAGATACTCCTTTAATCACTGGTGAAAGTTTGAAAAACTTGATTGATTTCCACATCAATCATAAAAATGTGGCCACTATCTTGACTGCTGAAACGGATAATCCTTTTGGCTATGGACGAATTGTTCGTAATGACAATGCTGAGGTTCTTCGTATTGTTGAGCAAAAGGATGCCACAGATTTTGAAAAACAAATCAAGGAAATCAACACTGGAACATACGTTTTTGACAACGAACGTTTGTTTGAGGCTTTGAAAAATATCAATACCAACAATGCTCAAGGAGAATACTATATCACAGATGTCATTGGCATTTTCCGTGAAGCCGGTGAAAAAGTTGGTGCTTATACTTTGAAAGATTTTGATGAAAGTCTTGGTGTAAATGACCGTGTGGCTCTTGCGACTGCTGAGTCAGTCATGCGTCGTCGTATCAATCATAAACACATGGTCAACGGTGTTAGCTTTGTCAATCCAGAGGCAACTTATATTGATATTGATGTTGAGATTGCGCCTGAAGTTCAAATCGAAGCCAATGTTACCTTGAAGGGGCAAACGAAAATTGGTGCTGAGACTGTTTTGACAAATGGTACTTATGTAGTGAATAGCACTATCGGAGCAAGAGCGATTATTACCAATTCTATGATTGAGGAAAGTAGTGTTGCAGACGGTGTGACAGTCGGTCCTTATGCCCACATTCGTCCAGGTTCAAGTCTGGGTGCCCAAGTTCATATTGGTAACTTTGTTGAGGTGAAAGGTTCTTCAATCGGTGAGAATACTAAGGCTGGTCATTTGACTTATATCGGAAACTGTGAAGTGGGAAGCAAGGTTAATTTCGGTGCAGGAACCATTACAGTCAACTATGATGGTAAAAACAAATACAAGACAGTCATTGGCAACAATGTCTTTGTTGGATCAAATTCAACCATTATTGCGCCAGTAGAACTTGGAGACAATTCCCTCGTTGGTGCTGGTTCAACTATTACCAAAGACGTGCCAGCAGATGCGATTGCTATTGGTCGCGGACATCAGGTCAACAAAGACGAATATGCAACACGTCTTCCTCATCATCCTAATAATCAGTAGGAGCCTATCATGGAATTTGAAGAAAAAACGCTTAGCCGAAAAGAAATCTATCAAGGACCAATATTTAAACTGGTCCAAGATCAGGTTGAATTACCAGAAGGCAAGGGAACTGCCCAACGGGATTTGATTTTCCACAATGGAGCTGTCTGCGTTTTAGCTGTAACAGATGAACAAAAACTTATCTTGGTCAAGCAGTACCGCAAGGCCATCGAGGCTGTCTCTTACGAAATTCCAGCCGGAAAATTAGAAGTAGGAGAAAATACAGACCCTGTAGCAGCTGCTCTTCGTGAATTAGAGGAAGAAACAGCCTATACAGGGAAATTAGAACTCTTATATGATTTTTACTCAGCCATTGGCTTTTGTAATGAAAAGTTAAAACTATACCTAGCCAGTGATTTGACAAAAGTGGAAAATCCGCGTCCGCAGGATGAGGATGAGACCTTGGAAGTCCTTGAAGTGAGCTTAGAAGAAGCCAAGGAATTGATCCAATCAGGTCATATCTGTGATGCCAAGACAATTATGGCTGTACAATATTGGGAATTGCACAAAAAATAGAGGAGGTCAGTATGGGTAAACCTTTATTAACGGATGAAATGATTGAAAGAGCTAATAGAGGCGAAAAAATTTCAGGTCCTCCTTTGCTAGATGATAATGAGGAGACTAAGATTTTACCAACCTCTTCTTCCCGTTTTGGTTATGCCAATCCTAAGGGACATGGCTTTAGTCAGGAAACCTTGAAGATTCAGGTTGAACCATCTATTCATAAAAGTCGTCGCATTGAAAATACCAAGAGAAATGTCTTCAATTCTAAGTTGAATAAGATTTTATTTGCAGTCATCTTTCTCTTGATTTTGCTTGTCTTAGCAATGAAACTTTTGTAATAGAAAAGGAATTGAAATGAAAATAGGAATTATTGCAGCTATGCCAGAAGAACTAGCTTATTTGGTCCAGCATTTAGAAAATGCCCAAGAGCAAGTTGTCTTAGGAAATACCTATCATAAAGGCACCATTGCTTCTCATGAAGTCGTTCTTGTAGAGAGTGGAATTGGTAAGGTCATGTCTGCTATGAGTGTGGCGATTTTGGCTGATCATTTTCAAGTGGATGCTTTGATTAACACGGGATCAGCTGGGGCAGTAGCAGAAGGTATCGCTGTTGGGGATGTCGTGATTGCTGACAAATTAGCCTATCATGATGTGGATGTCACAGCTTTTGGCTATGCTTATGGACAAATGGCGCAACAACCGCTTTATTTCGAATCAGATAAAACCTTTGTTGCCAAAATCCAAGAGAGTTTATCTCAATTGGACCAGAACTGGCATCTTGGTTTGATTGCTACAGGAGATAGTTTTGTTGCAGGAAATGATAAGATAGAAGCGATTAAGTCCCATTTCCCAGAAGTTTTAGCAGTTGAGATGGAAGGAGCAGCTATTGCTCAGGCAGCGCATGCCCTTAATCTCCCAGTTTTAGTCATTCGAGCTATGAGTGACAATGCCAACAATGAAGCAAACATCTCTTTTGATGAGTTTATTATCGAAGCTGGACGTCGCTCTGCCCAAGTCTTGTTAGCCTTTTTGAAGGCTTTAGATTAAGCGGAAATTTGACAGTTTTTCTAGCTTATGATAAGATTTAAGTAAAGAAAAGCTAGAAAACGTTTCAGAGGATATTATGAGTATTGAAATGACCGTCAGTGAGATTGCAGAGGTCTTAGGATTATCTCGCCAAGCAATCAATAACCGTGTCAAAGAATTACCAGAAGAAGACACAGATAAAAATGACAAAGGGGTAACAGTTGTTACCAGAAGTGGCTTGATTAAGCTAGAAGAAATCTATAAAAAAACGATTTTTGAAGATGAGCCTGTCAGTGAAGATGTCAAGCAACGTGAACTGATGGAGATTCTGGTTGATGAGAAGAATGCAGAAATTCTTCGTCTCTATGAACAATTAAAAGCCAAGGATCGTCAGTTATCAGAAAAAGACGAGCAGATGCGTATCAAAGACCGTCAGATTGCTGAGAAAGACAAACAACTCGATCAGCAGCAACAATTGACCCTTCAAGCCATGAAGGATCAAGAAAATCTTAAGCTAGAGCTGGACCAAGCAAAAGAAGAAGTCCAATCCACTAAGAAAGGATTTTTTGCTCGTTTATTTGGAGGATAATCATGGAGCTGTTTAGGTTACATGCTAACCTGATGGCTTCTTTTATTTCTAATCTAAATAGTATAGTTGCTCAAGTAATACTCAATGAAAATCAAAGAGCAAACTAGGAAGCTAGCCGCAGGCTGCTNNGAAGTCAGCTCAAAACATGTTTTTGAGGTTGCGGATAAAACTGACGAAGTCAGTAACTATATCTACGGCAAGGCGAAGCTGACGCGGTTTGAAGAGATTTTCGAAGAGTATAAAATAACAGTATAGGAGAGGTAGAAAATGGAACGATTAGAAGATTACATTGCTTTTGACTTAGAATTTAATCAGCACGAAGGACAAACACACTTGATTCAAGTATCGGCAGTGCGTTTTAGAGATGGTCAGGAAATCGATGCCTATGATTCCTATGTCCATACTAGTGTGCCTCTAAAGAGTTTTATCAATGGTTTGACTGGGATTACAGCTGAGACATTAAAAGATGCCCCTCCAGTGGAGGAAGTCATACAAGAATTCCAAGAGTTTGTGGGTGCTTTGCTGATGATAGGCTACAATGCTGCTAAAAGTGATTTACCTATTTTAGCAGAGCATGGTTTAGACTATAGCCAACAGTACAAGGTGGATTTGTATGATGAAGCTTTTGAACGTCGGAGTTCAGATTTACATGGTATTGCCAATCTCAAATTGCAAACTGTTGCCTCATTTCTTGGATTTCAAGGTCAGTCTCATAATAGTTTAGAGGATGCTCGGATGACGGCGCGTGTTTACGAATCCTTCTTAGAGTCGGATCAAGCTAGGGAATTGTTAGAGACAGAAAGTAGCTTATCAAACAATCCTTTTGGTGGCTTGGACTTGTCTCAATTATTTGACTAGGAGTGCCTATGAAACCTGAAAAACCTAAAAAATTGGGTCTTAAACAGATTTACCTCAATCTTGATAAAATCCTCTTTCTCTTTTTCTTGATTTTTATGATAGTGGAGTATTTGTGGGTACCATTCAATTCATGGTTGGCTAGCTTCTTATTAGATCAGACAGGTTATCTTTTTATTTCCTATAACAATGTCTTAGCCATCCTTACTCATTCTCCATTGATTAGTCTAGCTTTTTTAGCCTTGATTGTAATTAACCTTCTGGTTGCTTATTTTCAAATAGGACTCCTCTTTATTGGTGCTCGTCATCTCCTCTATAATGAAAAGCGAAGGCTAATTGAGTATATCCGCAAGGTTTTCCATGAAAGTTTTGGATTTATGAAAAAGCTAACTTGCGCTAAAGCCTTGTTTATCTTTTTCTATATAGCTATGCTTTTTCCTTTTATACGGAAAATGCTGAAGATTTATTATCTTAATAAAATCGTCATTCCAGAGTTTATCCAAGCTTATTTAGAAGATAAATATTGGATGTGGTGGCTGAGCATCCTACTTCTATCTCTTATCTTTCTCTATGTCTCTGTCAGATTGATGTTTGCCCTTCCGAAGATTGTATATGATCAGCTGACTGTTCGAGAAGCAGTGATGTTTAGCTTGGAGAAAACCAAGAAGAGAGTTACTTTTTATGCTTGGAATTTATTTTACATCTTGCTCAAAGCACATTTATTATTTTATCTTCCTTTGATTCCTTTATTATTGGCTCAAACTTTGGTAGATGATATCACTCAGAGAGAGTCTCTGATTCTTGGTATTTTGAATTTTGTCGTGATTAAAAATCTCTATTATATGGCTCTGACTTATTTTTTGGTTAAATTTGTTTCATTTTTGACAGGAAAGGAGCTGGATATGCTTCCTCGGAGAGAAAAAGATCACATCATGCGATGGGGAGTCATGACTTGTGCCAGTCTTTTCTTTGCCTTAGAAGGTTATATTTATCTGGAGGCTCCCATGGTTCATCTACCTCAGCTTATTTCTCACCGAGGGGTTTCCAATGCAAATGGGATTCAAAATACAGTAGAATCCTTGGAAACTACAGCACAACTCAAACCAGACTTGGTGGAGACGGACGTGCAGGAAACAAAAGATGGGCAGTTTGTCATGATGCATGATGCTAACTTGAAAAATCTAGCAGGTATCAATAAAAGTCCTCAAGACTTAAACTTGGAGGAGCTTAAAGGGATTGATATTTTTGAAAATGGCTACCAGACTAAAATTTCAAGCTTTGAAGATTATCTCAGTCGAGCCAACGAGCTTGGTCAAAAATTACTAATTGAAATTAAAACAAGTAAAAAAGATAGTCCAGACATGATGGACCGTTTTTTAGCCCGTTATGCTGCAAAGCTCAAGATTTATGGACATCAAATCCAGTCTTTAGACTACCATGTTGTCGAAAAAGTAAGACAGTATGATGCCGAACTGCCAGTTTATTTTATCATACCCTACAATTCTGTCTTTCCTAAAACAAGGGCGACAGGATATACTATGGAGTACTCGACCTTGGATGAATATTTTGTAAGCAAACTATGGACAACGGATCAGAAACTTTATGTCTGGACTGTCAATGATTCAGAAGCTATCAATAAATCGCTTCACTTAGGAGTAGATGGAGTGATTACAGATGATTTGGAAAAAGTTCAGTGGGAAATAGAAGTAGCCCAAGAAGATCCAGAATATACGGATTTGCTCTTGAAAAAAGCTCTGGAATTCTTTGAATTTTAGTAATAAAAAAGAGGAACAACTATTCCTTCCGTGATAGGTAAGTATTTTTCGGAGAGCCTGTTTTTTTATTTGCTGAGTCTAGGATAGTTCTTGCTGGTGATAGATAGCAAGACGAACAGCTTCTTTTGAATGTCATATAAATTTAAAATTTCTGAAAATAACGAAAAATATACTAAATTTACAAATAAGGAGCCTCTAAATCCTTTAAAATAAGAAATATATATATATATAATCATCGATTTTCTAAAACAAAGTGAGGTTGAAGGAAGGGAACTAAGTTGATATAATGAAGTATTAGTAGACAATGGGCCTTTTTGTCATTTGTTTAAGATGAAAAAAGGTCATGTTTTCCTGTTTTTATTGCGAGTTGATGCCTGCATGAACATGGCTAGAGGAGCAAAGACAGGGTAGAAAGAAAGGAAAAACTATGAAACAGTTTAAAATGAATGAGCGTCAACGCTTTTCTATACGCAAGTTTTCAATTGGAGCAGTCTCAGTCTTGCTAGGGTCTGTCTTTTTTATAGCTAATCCAGCGACAGAAGTCCAGGCGGCGGAAGTAAATACAGAAGTGGTCAGTCAGGATGGAAATGGCAACACTGGGAATCCATCTGTCTTACCGCCATCAGATACAAGCAATCAAAATCTTAACGTAGAACAAGAAGGAGCTAAACCAAACACTCAAGAGACAGAGAAAAAAAGAGCCAGGAACTTCATCTAAAGATAGTGAAGGAAAAGCTAAGTCAACAGTAGAGAATAAAGGTGATGAAAAAGTTGATGGTGTAGTTAAACCTGTATCTGGTGAATTATCTACTGTGTCCGAGGTAGAAAAAGATAAAAAAGAAGTACAACCAGAGTTGGAAGAAAAATCCTCAATTATCAAAGAAGAAGCTAATAGAGAAGATAAGATAGATCAATCTCAAGAAGAAGATGGGGATCAGTTATATGATAAATTGATAGATGCATCTAAAAGATTGAAAGAATCCAATCCTGAGTCGGCAGCAGCTTTTAAAAACTTAGCAGATACTATCAACGAAAAGTTAGGACTTTCAGACGACGGAAAGATTTCTGGAGAACTTGTCGAAAAAGCTCACAAGTTACTAGATGGTAATCAAGTGATGATGTCAAAAAATGATAGTGAGGAAAATTCTGAGGAAAGAGGAGTTCATGTAAGAAAAAGACGGAATATAGCAGGATTAACAATTGGGAGATGGAATGCAGTACGTAAACAAATAGAAGTTTCTAATATACTAGTAGTACCAGGTGGAGATAGAGTATTTGGTAATATTTTGAAAATTAGTGCTAAATCAAATCATGAGAAAATTACTAGCATATCTGTAACTGGTCATGAAAACATGGGGTTAAAGGTCGAATCTTCTGTCAATGGGAGTGAAGCATCTTTGACTTTCGACGGAATTACTCCGCGCAGGGGTCAGTATTTATTGAATGTAACAGTAACTACTTCAAGCGGTAGTCAGACGACACAATTTGGATACTATCTCCCTTTTCAGAAGCCGACTATTAATACACCAAATGATAGTACAGATGCAAGTGTCCCGAGCTTAGCAGGTAAAGCTAATGAAAAACCTAATATTGATGTGACAATTCCTTATGTTCCTAAATTACCTAATGGCGCAAAGATGAAAGTATATTTGGTAACCGGAGGTTCGGATATTTCTAATTATGGAGGGAGTACGGATGGATTAGCTTATCCGGAAGGTTATAATATACTTGCCTCTAAAGATATATCTCCTAATAATGATGGGGATGGTTCTGCACGCCAAATTACTATTACCCAGTCTGATTATAAGTCTGGAGTTAATAAGATAGGAACAGATAAATTTAGAGCACTCACTGTTATCGAAGTAAATAATAACGTAAACGATGGTAATCCACGAGAACGTGGTTCCTGGTTTAGTGATGAAAGAAGAGCGACAGCACCAGTAGCTAAAGAAGCAACACCTGAAAAACCAACAGTTGCCTCTAGCGAAGCGAATGCCAATGTAACGGTAACACCAAGTGCGAATGCAGACCATGTAGAAATTAGCATTGGAAGCGACAAAGTTGTAGCTACGAAATCAGGGTCAAGCTGGAGCCTAACACCAACAAAATCAGGTGTCAGCATTGATGGAGTAAGTGGTGTTGTTACAATTTCCCATAATGCGGCTAGTGCAGGAACTCAAGTAAGTGCGACAGCTAAACATGGTAATAGTGAAGTTAGTGCTTCTTCAACACCAGTCAGCTTGCCATCAAAACGATATTATCCAATTCCCGATTCGTATAACGTAACATCGCAACCATCTACTCCTACTCAGCCAGACCAAGGAGCTACTGAGACTCCAACAGCTCCATCTGAGCCAGCTCCACAACCGTCTCAACCAACTGCTTCGGGTCAACCTGCAAGTCCTGCTCCAGCTCCGACTCAAGCACCTAGAGCGGCAGCAAGTCCTTCAGTTAGCTCAACGAGCACGCAAGCTCCAGCTCAAGAGCAAGTTGACAAGTCTGAACTTCGTGCCTTGACTCAAGAGTTAGACCAACGCTTGAAAGCTTTGGCAACAGTATCTAATCCGAAAATCGATGCAGCCAAGGCGGTCCTCCTAGATGCTCAAAAAGCTCTGGAAGATAGTGCCTTGACAGAGCAAGGTCTACGTACTGCAGTAGAGTCTGTGAAGGCTGCCTTGGACTCTCTCAAAGATGTGAAAGCAAATGCTAGCGACAGCAAGCCTGCACAGGACAAGAAAGATGCCAAACAAGGAACGGAAGATAGTAAGGATTCAGATAAGATGACTGAAACAAACTCAGTTCCAGCAGGAGTGATTGTAGTCGGTCTACTCGCCCTTCTAGGTGTGATTGCCTTCTGGTTGGTTCGCCGTAAGAAAGAGTCAGAAATCCAGCAATTAAGCACGGAATTGACAAAAGTTCTTGGACAGCTAGATGCAGAAAAAGTAGATAAAAAAGTCCTTGCTAAAGCCCAAAACCTTCTCCAAGAAACCCTTGATTTCGTGAAAGAGGAAAATGGCTCAGCAGAGACAGAAGCTAAACTAGTAGAGGAGCTTAAAGTAATCCTTGCCAAACTCAAGTAAAACTTGATTTATGAAATGTCAGATCTAAAAGACATTTTCGTTCACAAAAGCAGCGACGAGTAACCCTTGTCGTTGCTTTTTGGCTATTTTGGGGGATAAGATCCGCCTTGACTAGCAAAAGAAAAGATTGGTCCAGTAGTGCCCGATACGATTTTGCGTAGCAGAAAGCATACAAATGAAATTGAATATAGTAAAATAGGATTAGAAATCTTAAGAAAGTTGGTTCTTTATTGGAAACGATAGTATTTTCAATTTCCGTTTTTTTAGCAGGGGTCTTGTCCTTCTTTTCTCCCTGTATTTTTCCTCTTCTGCCAGTCTATGCTGGGATTTTATTGGATGATCAGGAAAGCGCAAAAAGCTTTTCTTTATTTGGGAGAAAGGTTCTCTGGTCAGGCTTGATTCGAACACTTTGCTTTATCGCAGGTATTTCACTCATTTTCTTTATTCTAGGCTTTGGTGCTGGTTACTTTGGTCATATTCTCTATGCAAATTGGTTTCGATATGTTATGGGAACAATTATTATCATTTTGGGACTTCACCAGATGGAAATTTTTCATTTTAAGAAATTAGAGGTTCAAAAAAGCTTTACTTTTAAGAAATCAGAAGCCAATCGTTATTGGTCAGCCTTTTTACTCGGTATTACCTTTAGCTTTGGTTGGACGCCTTGTATTGGTCCAGTTTTAAGTTCTGTTTTAGCGCTTGCGGCTTCTGGAGGAAATGGAGCTTGGCAAGGTGCTATCTATACTCTTATTTACACTCTGGGGATGGCTCTTCCTTTCTTGGTCTTGGCTCTAGCTTCAGGTCTAGTCATGCCTTATTTTAGTAAAATCAAACGTCATATGATGCTAATGAAGAAAATTGGTGGTTTGCTCATTATTTTAATGGGAATTTTGTTAATACTAGGACAAGTAAATGTTCTAGCTGGAATTTTTGAATAAAGGAGAAAATGATGAAAAAAGTAATGTTTGCTGGCTTAAGTCTCTTGTCATTAGTTGTATTGATAGCCTGTGGTGAGGAAGAAACTAAAAAAACTCAAGCCCCACAACAGCCAAAACAAGAAACGCCTGTACAGCAAATTGCTGTTGGGAAAGATGCTCCAGACTTCACCTTGCAATCCATGGATGGTAAAGAAGTCAAGTTATCTGATTTTAAGGGTAAAAAGGTTTACTTGAAGTTTTGGGCTTCCTGGTGTGGTCCATGTAAGAAAAGTATGCCTGAGTTGATGGAATTAGCTGCAAAACCAGATCGCGATTTTGAAATTCTTACTGTCATTGCACCAGGAATTCAAGGTGAAAAAACTGTTAATCAATTCCCACAATGGTTCCAAGAACAAGGATATAAAGATATCCCAGTTCTTTATGATACTAAAGCAACAACCTTCCAAGCTTATCAAATTCGAAGCATTCCTACAGAATACCTAATTGATAGTCAAGGAAAGATTGGAAAGATTCAATTTGGTGCTATCAGTAATGCGGATGCAGAAGCAGCATTTAAAGAAATGAACTAGAATCGATAAAAATCTGATTACAAGATGTAGTCAGATTTTTTTTTTAGAAAAATATTTTATAAATAGTCACAAATCTCCTATATTTATGGTAAAATAGAATCATCATTTTATTTGGAGAAGAAATATGAATATATTTAGAACAAAGAATGTAAGTTTGGATAAAACGGAGATGCACAGGCATTTGAAGTTATGGGATTTGATTTTGCTGGGTATCGGAGCCATGGTAGGGACAGGCATCTTTACAATTACAGGTACTGCAGCTGCCACACTTGCTGGTCCAGCCCTAGTGATTTCAATCGTCATTTCTGCCTTGTGTGTGGGATTATCAGCCCTCTTTTTTGCAGAATTTGCTTCACGAGTACCTGCTACAGGTGGTGCCTACAGTTATCTCTATGCTATTTTAGGAGAATTCCCAGCCTGGTTGGCTGGTTGGTTAACCATGATGGAGTTCATGACAGCCATATCAGGCGTAGCTTCGGGTTGGGCAGCTTATTTTAAAGGCTTGCTCTCTCAATACGGGATAGCCCTTCCTCAGCCTTTAAATGGTACCTTTAATCCTCAAGCAGGGACATTTGTTGATTTATTGCCTATTCTTGTCTTGGTCTTGGTGACCTCGCTTGTTTTACTCAATGCTAAAGCAGCCTTACGCTTTAATTCTATTCTAGTTATTTTGAAATTCTCGGCTTTAGCTCTCTTTGTTTTAGTAGGAATTTGGCATATCAAACTTGATAATTGGAGTAATTTTGCTCCTTATGGTTTTGGACAAATCTATGGTGCTAGTACTGGTATTATGGCTGGTGCCTCCTTGATGTTCTTCGGTTTTTTGGGATTTGAATCCATCTCTATGGCTGTAGATGAGGTCAAGACTCCTCAAAAAAATATTCCTAGAGGGATTGTCTTATCGCTTTCTATCGTAACCATTCTCTATGCCTTGGTGACGCTTGTTTTGACTGGTGTGGTTCACTATAGTCATTTAAATGTCAATGATGCCGTTGCCTTTGCCCTTCGTAGCGTTGGGATCAGTTGGGCAGCCAACTATGTGTCATTAGTGGCTATCTTGACCTTGATTACAGTTTGTATCTCGATGACCTATGCCCTATCGCGTATGATTTACAGTTTAGCGCGCGATGGCTTAATGCCTGCCGCCTTTAAAGAACTAACGAAGACTAGCAAGGTACCAAAGAATGCTACTATTTTAACAGGTCTAGCTTCAGCAGTAGCAGCAGGAATCTTCCCGCTAGCTAGTATTGCAGCCTTCTTAAACATTTGTACCTTGGCCTACTTAATCATGCTGGCTTACGGCCTGATTCGCTTACGGAAAGAAAAAGGGATGCCAAAAGCTGGGGAATTTAAAACACCCTTGGTACCCCTGTTACCGATTTTATCAATCATCATTTGTTTATCCTTTATGTTACAGTATAATATGGAAACTTGGATTGCTTTCCTAGTTGCCTTGTTAGTAGGAAGTATTATTTACTTCACTTATGGCTATAAGCATTCTACCATAGAAGAATAAAGTAAAAGTCTGTTGAGTTGTTGAAACTCAGCAGATTTTTATATGTGAAAGAAATTTCAAATTTTTTCTAAAAATATCTTGACAGATTAAGTTTTTAGGAGTAGAATGTTTACTAGTTAATTAAACAGTTAAGGAGTTGTTCATGAAGAAACAAAATTTATTTTTAGTCTTGTTAAGTGTCTTTCTTTTATTGCTAGGAGCCTGTAGTCAAAAGGAAAGTCAGACAGGAAAGGGGATGAAAATTGTGACCAGTTTTTATCCTATCTATGCTATGGTTAAGGAAGTATCTGGTGACTTGAATGATGTTCGGATGATTCAGTCAAGTAGTGGGATTCACTCCTTTGAACCTTCGGCAAATGATATCGCAGCCATCTATGATGCAGATGTCTTTGTTTACCATTCACATACGCTCGAATCTTGGGCAGGAAGTTTAGATCCCAATCTAAAAAAATCCAAAGTGAAGGTTTTAGAGGCTTCAGAGGGAATGACTTTAGACCGCGTCCCAGGGCTAGAAGATGTAGAAGCAGGGGATGGAGTTGATGAAAAAACGCTCTATGACCCTCACACTTGGCTAGATCCTGAAAAAGCTGGCGAAGAAGCTCAGATTATCGCTGATAAGCTTTCGGAGGCGGATAGTGAGCATAAAGAAACTTACCAAAAAAATGCGCAAGCCTTTATCAAAAAAGCTCAAGAATTGACTAAGAAATTCCAGCCTAAATTTGAAAAAGCGACTCAGAAAACATTTGTAACACAACATACAGCCTTTTCTTATTTAGCTAAGCGATTTGGACTCAATCAACTTGGTATTGCAGGTATCTCTCCGGAACAAGAACCAAGTCCAAGACAACTAACAGAAATTCAGGAATTTGTTAAAACCTATAAGGTTAAAACGATTTTTACAGAAAGTAACGCTTCTTCAAAAGTAGCTGAAACTCTTGTCAAATCAACAGGTGTAGGTCTTAAAACTCTGAATCCTTTAGAGGCAGACCCACAAAATGACAAGACCTATTTAGAAAATCTTGAAGAAAATATAAGTGTTCTAGCAGAAGAATTAAAGTGAGGAAAAAATGAAAATCAATAAAAAATATCTAGCAGGTTCAGTGGCAGTTCTTGCCCTAAGTGTTTGTTCCTATGAACTTGGTCGTTACCAAGCTGGTCAGGCTAAGAAAGAGTCTAATCGAGTTGCTTATATAGATGGTAATCAGGCTGGTCAAAAGGCAGAGAACTTAACACCAGATGAAGTCAGTAAGAGAGAGGGAATCAATGCTGAACAAATTGTTATCAAGATTACGGATCAAGGTTATGTGACTTCTCATGGAGACCATTATCATTACTATAATGGCAAGGTTCCTTATGATGCCATCATCAGTGAAGAGCTCCTCATGAAAGATTCGAATTATCAGTTGAAGGATTCAGACATTGTCAATGAAATCAAGGGTGGTTATGTCATTAAGGTAAACGGTAAATACTATGTTTACCTTAAAGATGCGGCCCATGCGGATAATATTCGGACAAAAGAAGAGATTAAACGTCAGAAGCAGGAACATAGTAGTAATCACGGTGGCGGTTCAAACAATCAGGCGGTAGTTGCAGCCAGAGCCCAAGGACGTTATACAACGGATGATGGTTATATCTTTAATGCCTCTGATATCATTGAAGATACAGGCGATGCCTATATTGTTCCTCATGGCAATCACTTCCACTATATTCCTAAGAGTGATTTGTCTGCCAGTGAATTAGCTGCTGCCCAAGCCTTCTTATCTGGAAAAGGCGGTCAATTAAGTACGGTTGAATATCGTTCTAGCAGGGGAGAAACAAGATCTAGTGTGAGAACGAGTCCATCTGAAACTCCTCAAAATCTTACAACAACTCCTGAGAGTCAAAATGAGGATTTAGCTAGTCTCCTTCAAGAATTGTACGCTTTGCCACTTAGCCAACGTCATGTGGAGTCTGATGGATTAGTATTTGACCCAGCACAGATTACAAAACGTACTGCAAATGGTGTGGCAGTACCTCACGGAGATCATTTCCATTTCATTCCTTATTCGCAAATGTCTGCCTTGGAAGAAAAATTGGCTCGAAATCTACCAATTGGAGGTCAGCCAGTTCAAAAGCATTCTGATAATACGAAACCAAGCAGTCCTGCGAAACCAAGTTCAGCCATTAAAGCAAACTTTAATCTCAATACGCAGGCACCGAATAGAGCAACTGGAGGAGCCTATACAACGGATGATGGGTATGTCTTTAGTCCAACAGATGTGATTGAAGATACAGGTGACGCTTTTGTTGTACCGCATGGAAATCATTTTCACTATATTCCTAAGAGTGATTTGTCTGCAGGAGAATTGGCTGCAGCCCAAGCCTATTGGAATGGGAAGCAGGGGTCTCGTCCTTCTTCAAGTTCTAGTCATAATGCAAATCCAGCTCAACCAAGCTTGTCAGAGAACCACAATTTGACTGTCACTCCAACTTATCATCAAAATCAAGGGGAAGACATTCCAAGCCTTTTACGTGAATTGTATGCTAAACCCTTATCAGAACGCCATGTAGAATCGGATGGACTAGTATTTGACCCGGCACAAATAACAAATCGTACAGCTAATGGTGTTGCTGTACCGCACGGAGACCATTATCACTTTATCCCTTATTCACAAATGTCACCTTTGGAAGAAAAATTGGCTCGTATGATAGCTATTAAGGGACAAAATGGTGCAGTCTTGCCGGGAATGAATTATTTGAAACCAGCACCAAAACCGCAAGCTCAACCATCAACTGAGAAAAAACAAACTGATTTTACAGTAGAACAGGTTGTTAGAAAAGTTGGGGAAGGATATGTTGTGGAAATTGCTGGTGTCAGTCACTATGTTTTTGCTAAAGACTTGGCTAAGGATAAGATTGATGCTATTGAAAATCTCTTGTCTAAGAAAACTCAAGAGACACATGCTCTAGTTGCTAAAAAAGAAAATGTCGCTTCTCGTGACCAAGAATTTTATGATAAAGCCTACAATCTGTTAACCCAGGCTCATAAAGCCTTGTCTGAAAATAAAGGTCGCGTTTCTGATTTCCAAACTTTAGACAAATTAGCAGAGCGCTTGAATGATGAATCTTCTAATAAAGTAAAATTGGTAGATGATTTATTGGCATTCCTAGCACCAATTACCCATCCAGAGCGACTTGGCAAACCAAATGCTCAAATTGCCTATACAGACGATGAAATTAAATTAGCGAAATTAGCAGGTAAATATACAACAGAGGATGGCTATATCTTTGATGAGCATGATATTGAAAGTGATGAAGGAAATGCCTACGTCACTCCACACTTGAACCATAGCCACTGGATTAAAAAAGACAGCTTATCTGAAGCTGAAAGAGCAGCAGCTCAGGCTTATGCTAAAGAAAAAGGCTTACAAGCTCCAAATTCTACTGAAGCAACAGAAGCAAAACCAGAGGCAACAGGGACAGAAGCTATCTATAACCGCGTAAAAGCTGAGAAAAAGGTACCATTAGAAAAAATACCGAATCATTTACAGTATACTGTAGCTGTACAAAATGGTCACTTTATAATTCCTCACTTTGATCACTATCATAACCTTAAGTTTGCATGGTTTGATGAAGGACTTTACTCAGCTCCTGAAGGCTATACCTTAGAAGATTTATTTGCGACAGTGAAATACTACGTTGAACATCCTGACCAACGTCCTCATTCAGATAATGGTTGGGGTAATGCTAGCGACCATGTTCGTAAAAATAAGGCAGACCAAAACGGTAAACCTGATGAAGATAAGGAACATGATGAAGTAAGTGAGCCAACTCATTCTGAATCTGATGAAAAAGAGAATCACGCTGGTTTAAATCCTTCAGCAGATAATCTTTATAGACCAAGCACTGATGCGGAAGAGACAGAGGAAGAAGCTGAAGATACTACAGATGAGGATGAAGTTCCACAAGTAGAGCGTTCTGTTATTGACGTTAAGATAGCAGAGGCGGAGACCTTGCTAGAAAAAGTAACAGATTCTCGTACTCGCCAAAATGCTATGGAGACATTGTCTGGTCTAAACAGCAGTCTTCTTTTCGGAACGAAAGACAGTAACACTATTTCAGCAGAATTAGATAGGCTCTTGGCTTTGTTAAAAGAGAGTCAACCGACTCCTATATAGTAGTAAAAAGAATGAAGCATATTTTATGGAGAAGTAACCTTTCGTGTTGCTTCTCTTTTTAGAAGAAAGTAACAGAAACTTGACAGAAGTATAATAGATTGAATCTAGAATAGTACACCTTGACTTCTAAAATATTGTTAGAAATTGATTTGACTGTCCTGATCAATTTGTCCTATTCTTATTTCATTTCTCTATAATTTTAAATAGTAAACTATTTACTGGTTAATTAAATGGTTAAATAAGCGGTTTAGAAAAATTGTTTAACCGAGAAAAAAGAAGTTAAGAAAAAGTTTCATCATTTATTGAAATGAGGGATTTATGAAATTCAGTAAAAAATATATAGCAGCTGGATCAGCTGTTATCGTATCCTTGAGTCTATGTGCCTATGGACAAAACCAGCATCGTTCGCAGGAAAATAAGGACAATAATCGTGTCTCTTATGTGGATGGCAGCCAGTCAAGTCAGAAAAGTGAAAACTTGACACCAGACCAGGTTAGCCAGAAAGAAGGAATTCAGGCTGAGCAAATTGTAATCAAAATTACAGGTCAGGGCTATGTAACGTCACACGGTGACCACTATCATTACTATAATGGGAAAGTTCCTTATGATGACCTCTTTAGTGAAGAACTCTTGATGAAGGATCCAAACTACCAACTTAAAGACGCTGATATTGTCAATGAAGTCAAGGGTGGTTGTATCATCAAGGTCGATGGAAAATATTATGTCTACCTGAAAGATGTAGCTCATGCTGATAATGTTCGAACCAAAGATGAAATCAATCGTCAAAAACAAGAACATGTCAAAGATAATGAGAAGGTTAACTCTAATGTTGCTGTAGCAAGGTCTCAGGGACGATATACGACAAATGATGGCTATGTCTTTAATCCAGCTGATATTATCGAAGATACGGGTAATGCTTATATCGTTCCTCATGGAGGTCACTATCACTACATTCCCAAAAGCGATTTATCTGCTAGTGAATTAGCAGCAGCTAAAGCACATCTGGCTGGAAAAAATATGAACCGAGTCAGTTAAGCTATTCTTCAACAGCTAGTGACAATAACACGCAATCTGTAGCAAAAGGATCAACTAGCAAGCCAGCAAATAAATCTGAAAATCTCCAGAGTCTTTTGAAGGAACTCTATGATTCACCTAGCGCCCAACGTTACAGTGAATCAGATGGCTTGGTCTTTGACCCTGCTAAGATTATCAGTCTTACACCAAATGGAGTTGCGATTCCGCATGGCGACCATTACCACTTTATTCCTTACAGCAAGCTTTCTGCCTTAGAAGAAAAGATTGCCAGAATGGTGTCTATCAGTGGAACTGGTTCTACAGTTTCTACAAATGAAGTAGTGTCTAGTCTAGGCAGTCTTTCAAGCAATCCTTCTTCTTTAACGACAAGTAAGGAGCTCTCTTCAGTATCTGATGGTTATATTTTTAATCCAAAAGATATCATTGAAGAAACGGCTATAGCTTATATTGTAAGACATGGTGATCATTTCCATTACATTCCAAAATCAAATCAAATTGGGCAACCGACTCTTCCAAACAATAGTCTAGCAACACCTTCTCCATCTCTTCCAATCAATCCAGGAACTTCACATGAGAAACATGAAGAAGATGGATACGGATTTGATGCTAATCGTATTATCGCTGAAGATGAATCAGGTTTTGTCATGAGTCATGGAGACCACAATCACTACATCAAGGTTCAAACTAAGGGCTATGAAGTAGCCTTGAAAAACAAAATTCCAGCCCTGAAATCCAACTATCAGCCTGGGGCCTTTGATGAGAAAACAGTTTTAGCAAAAGTAGATCAACTTCTTGCTGAAAGTCGAAACGTCTATAAAGACGATCCAATCAAACAAAGACAGATTGAGTTAGTTTTAGGTCAGTTTACTGAAAATATGAAGAAACTAGCAACTAACTAACTCTACAGCAGGTTATCTAAAAACACTTGACCTCTTTGATAAGCAATATATCCATATTGATGAAAGTGTCAAACCTGTTGAAACAAGTGCTTTAGATAAGAAATATCAGGCCTTGATTGATAAAATCAATACGCTAGATACAGATACTTATGGACTTCCTAAGAAAGACCTTCTCGTTCGACTCCAGGAAGCTAAGTTGGCTAAAGATGAGGCTGCTTTAGCAGCGGTTGAATCACAACTTCAAGCTCTTCAAGACTTTAATGACCGTACTGGTGATACAACAGTGGAATACATCAAGTACTTCTATGAGCATGTAAACGATGGTCGTTTAAGTGATGAGCTTCGTAATAAAGTAGCTAATTTGACTTTTACTTTATATCAATCTCAATCCTTCCGTAAGGCTGTGGACTTGAATAAACTGTTCCCAAGCATTTACCAAACAAAACAAGAAGTAGAAGAGGCTTTGAAAAATCAGCCAGCTACTGCAAAAGTAAATGAAACAGTTTTAGATAAAGAAAAAGTTGATAACCAATCTGCTAAGCAAGCGATTTATGAATTTTTGAAAGATCTTTATCCTGATCTTAAAAAAGAAGAATATGTCAATCATGTCAGCAAGGAAGAAGTAGAAAGTCTTTTGAACAAGGCAAATCAACTCTTGGAACAAATCCATGAAGAAGGAATCAGACAATCCTTGGCAGAAGAAGTAGAAAATCTAAAAGCTGCCACAAACAAGGCTGATGCAGACTTGGATGAAGTAAACAGTCAGGTAAAAGATGTTTTGACTCGTATCGCTAGCGCCCTTCAACAAGAAAAGGAAAATGCTGAGCAAGATTCTCAGACACTTGTACTCTATCAAAAACTCTACGATATTCTCATGTCGCTTCACTCTTATTTAGAAAGTAATAATGGTTCTGATGAGGACTTTGATAAAGTGGATGCATTACTAGATCAACTTTCTGCTAAGAGTAAAGACAAAGCAGCTTTACTTGAATTGACAAAAGCTATTCTAGTTTTGAATCACCAAATCCAGTCAAAAGCTAGCGCAAGTGAAGAAACAAGTCCAGCAAGAAATGCTGAAGCAAATGGTGATAACACCAGTGCTGAGAACCAACCAAACGCAACTACAGAATCTAACAGCGAAACTGCTAGCGACGAAAACAAAGCAAGCAACACAAGAGATTCTAAACCTGCTGAATTAACTTCAGAAAAGGGATCAACTGAATCTACAACAAGCACTGGTAATCAAGAAAAAGCAGTAGAATAAACAGAAAGGCGAAGTAGCTGAGCCACCTCGTCTTTTTAGCCTTTATAAGCTACGATGCCAATGATGGTATCAACTGCACGTTCCATAGTCTGAAGGCTAACGTATTCAAAACGTCCGTGCATATTTTCGCCACCTGCAAAGATATTCGGAGTTGGGATTCCCATAAAGGAAATCTTAGAGCCGTCTGTTCCACCCCGGATTGGTTCGATAATAGGCGTGATACCTAGATCTTCCATAACGGCTTTAGCAACGGTAATTGGAGTCATATCTTTTTCAATGACTTCTTTCATATTGTAGTACTGGTCTGTCAAGTTGAGAGTGACACGGTTGCTCCCAAGTTCTTGATTCATCTTATCAGCGATAGATTGCATGGATGCTTTACGCGCTTCAAAGGCATCTTTTTCAAAATCACGAATGATGTAGCTTGCACGCGCCTCCTCAACACTACCTGTCACATCCATTAGATGGTAAAAACCTTGGTAACCTTCAGTTAACTCAGGTCGGTCATTTTCTGGAAGTTGATTATGAAAATCAATTGCTAGCTGAAGGGCATTGACCATCTGCCCTTTGGCAGTACCAGGGTGGACATTACGGCCTTGGAAATGCAATTCAGCACCAGCGGCTGAGAAAGTCTCGTACTGAAGTTCACCTAGTGGACCACCATCAACAGTGTAGGCAAAATCCACATCAAAATCTTCTGCATCAAATTTATTAGCACCAACACCGATTTCCTCATCTGGACCAAAACCAACACGAATCTCACAGTGTTTGATTTCAGGATGAGCAGTCAGATATTCAATAGCTGTCATAATCTCAGCAATACCAGACTTGTCATCAGCACCTAGCAAGGTTGTTCCATCAGTTGTAATGAGCGTTTGGCCTGGATATTTCTCAAGACTCTTGAAGTCGGCTGGATCCAGTTTAAAACCAGAATTTCCAAGTTCAATCACACCACCATCGTAGTTTTCAATTACCTGTGGATTGACTCCTTCAGCATTAAAATCAGCAGTATCCATGTGGGAGATGAAGCCAATCTTACGTGTTAAAGATGGATCATTGGCTGGCAAGGTTCCAATAGCAAAACCATTCGGTAGATAGTAAACATTTTGCAGTCCAACACGTTTCATTTCAGGAATTAAGACATTTGTTGCGAAGTCAACCTGACTCTGTGTACTTGGAGTAGTAGTAGAGTGTTCATCAGAGCGCGTGTTGACCTTAACGTAGGTTAAGAAGCGGTCCAAGAGATTTGGATAAGTCATAAAAAACTCCTTTTGAATTTATTTTTTCCATTGTATCATAGAAAGAAGAGAAAAACAAAAGACAGAAGTTAGGGCAATCTGCTATGTTAGCGTTTACTTATCAGTGGATTCATGATAAAATAAACTTGATAAAAACATCACAAGGAAGCGATTATGAAAAAAGCAATTTTAATGATGACCTTCGGTTCGCCAGAAGAGATTACCTTTGAAGGTGTAGCTGATTTTTTCACAAATATTCGTCGTGGAGTGAGACCTCAAGACCACGAGATTCAGACTCTCTATGATAATTATGTACGAATTGGAGGCACGCCTCTGCAAAAAATTACCCGTCAAGAGGTTGCCTTGGTAGAAGCTAGGCTGGGGAATGAATACAGTGTCTACTTTGCTAATAAGTTTTCCAGTCCCTTTATTCCAGATGTGATCGGTCAAATGGAAGCAGACGGAATTGAACAGTGTATTTGTTTGATTTTGGAGCCTCATTATTCTTTCTACTCTGTCATGGGCTATGAAAAATTTTTAGAAAGCAAACAAATTCAATTTTTGGTCATTAAGGACTGGTATCAGGAAGAAGCACTTTTAAACTATTGGGCAGATGAAATTGCTAAAATTTTAAAAGAAGAAGTAAAGCAGGATAGCTTTAAAGTCATCTTTTCAGCCCATAGTGTGCCCATTTTTGCCTTGGATTTTGGAGATCCTTATATCGATCAAATTTTCGAAAATAGCAAGTTAGTTGCTGAAAAACTAGGTTTGAGTTCCGATCAATATACAAATACCTGGCAAAGTGAGAGTGATATTGGGATTCCATGGATTAAGCCAGATGTTTTGGAGTATCTCAGAGAACAGACAGAACATCCAGACCATTATATTTTTGTTCCAATCAGCTTTATCAGTGAGCACATTGAAGTCTTGTTTGATAATGATGTGGAATGTTATGACTTGTGTCAGGAATTTGGGGTAAACTACCATCGTCCACCAATGCCAAATACAGATTCTCGCTTGATTGATGCCTTGGTCAATACAGTTAGAGCCAATGAACATCAAGAGTTTAAGGAATTTCTCCCAGAAGAAGAGACCTTTGATGAGTTAGTTCCTTCAGACGAGACGAAAAACATTTTGGCTGAATCTCAAGATTTACAAATGCCGGAATTTGTGAAAAAACTGATTGAGAAAAAAGGGCGGGAGAATGTTAAGATGCCTTATCTTATCAAGAAGATGCTAGAAAAAGCAGGCAAGTTGCCCAAAGAGTAAAGAAAAAGGATTTAGCTTTGTGCTAGATCCTTTTAATCGATTATTTTTTCTCAAGAAGGGCTTTGATTTCTTGAAGGACTTCCAATTCGGTTGGTTTTTTTTCGTCAGTTTTTTCTTCCTTTATACCAGTCAGTTTCTGTGCTTTTTCAATACCCTTGATAATAAAGAAGAGGGCGGTACCCACAAAGATAAAATTGATAATAGCACTTAAAAAGTTACCATAGCCGACTCCATGCCAAGAAAGTTGAGCGATACGTTCGACTTTAGCAGCTTTCAAAGCGGGATTTAAAATAAGAGGAGTGATAATGTCGTTTACAAGTGAAGTAACGATAGCACCAAAAGCAGAGGCAATGACAACACCGACAGCAAGGTCAATAACATTTCCTCGAAGCAAGAACGATTTTAGATTTTTTAACATACTGTTTTCCTTTCAATGTTTCGTGTT
This sequence comes from Streptococcus sp. 2741, assembly GCF_013276315.1. NCBI lineage: Bacteria > Bacillati > Bacillota > Bacilli > Lactobacillales > Streptococcaceae > Streptococcus > Streptococcus sp. 2741. The sequence continues at coordinate 34,650 of NZ_VMKU01000005.1, forward strand.
TCATTGTATCCTAAATCATTATAGAAGGCAATTAAAAGGCTCATAAATGGAGCATTATTTTCTAAAAATATAGATCTTGCTCAAGATATAATTGATGATAATAATGAGTATTTGTGCAATTATTGTTTCAATTGCATTTACCTTATCAGGATTTTCGTTTACAAATTGCCCTATGATATGAGGGAATTGAGTTACAAAGAGAAAAGTTAAAAACAAGTCTAACAGAAAAGTAGAAAGGCGGGCAAGAAAAAATTTCACTAAACGGATAAGCCGATTCTTCCTTGCTTGCTTAAATACAAGCCTATCATTTGTGATAAAGGCAAATAGGATACCAAATATATTTGCCAAGGCCGTAGCAAGAAGTTCCTGATGAGTTAGTTGATAAATGACCAATCGCGAGAGAATCGAAACTAGAGTTGTTGCAAGGCCAAAAAAGAGATAGGCTAAGATTTCATTGTTAAAAAATTTTTGAATAGGTTTTTTCATGCTTTAAGTATAGCATAAAGCAGGCTATTGTGCTATACTAGTAAGGTTGAATAAAGCAACCCTTGGTGCTTAGCTTCTTTCACCAAGCATATTACACGCGGATAACCGCCAAAGGAGAAAAAATGAAAAAATTAACTATTCGTGATGTTGCAGATATTGCAATCGTTGCTGCTATTTATGTCGTTTTGACTGTCACACCGCCCCTAAATGCCATCAGCTATGGTGCTTATCAGTTTCGTATTTCAGAAATGATGAACTTTATGGCTTTTTACAATCCCAAGTACATCATCGGAGTTACTATCGGTTGTATGATTGCTAATTTCTTTAGCTTCGGACTACTAGATGTCTTTGTTGGTGGCGGATCAACCTTGGTATTCCTCAGTTTAGGTGTTTGGCTTTTTGCAAAATATAGCAAGGATTACCTCTTTAACGGATTGATTCGAAAAGATCATTTCTTCTTTTCAATCCTCTTTTCAATTTCCATGTTTACCATCGCTGCAGAGTTAAATATTGTAGCAGAATTACCATTTTTCCTTACTTGGTTTACAACAGGAATTGGTGAATTTGCCTCATTGATTATTGGAGCGATTATCATTGGTAAAATTGGTCGTCGAATCGATTTAAGCAAATAGAAGAAGACAAGCTAGGTAGCCTTTACCTGGCTTTTTCTTATGGAAAATTTCTAAGAAAACTTGACAAGTTTTTCTGATTATAGTATACTTACTTAAGTAAGCTGATTTAGCTCAGTTGGCAGAGCGCATCCATGGTAAGGATGAGGTCGCCGGTTCAATCCCGGCAATTAGCATGATATGTATAGGGAAACTCTTGAATACGAGAGTTTTTTGTTATACTCGATCGAAAAAATTTCTTATTGACAAAATCAAGTATCTCTAGTAATATAGAATATGCGATGAGTCGATAGGTAGTCTTCGGACTACTATTGAGCATAAGGAGGTCATAACGCAGGAGCGGACCTTGATGAGTTGTGTGAACCTGCTCATCACATGAAGATGCCTCTTAGTCCCTAGTCTAACGACTGGGGATTTTTATTTTCCAAAAAATGATGAAAAAGCTTTGCAATTCATGGAAAAAGTAGTATAATACTTCTATTATAGAAATTTTTAGAAAATTCCGAAAGAGGTTATTTATGGGATATACAGTTGCTGTAGTCGGCGCGACAGGTGCTGTCGGTGCTCAGATGATAAAAATGTTGGAAGAATCAACACTTCCAATCGATAAAATTCGTTTACTTGCTTCTGCACGTTCAGCAGGCAAGACTTTGAAATTTAAAGATCAAGATATTACGATTGAAGAAACGACTGAAACAGCTTTTGAAGGAGTTGATATTGCTCTCTTTTCAGCAGGTGGTTCTACATCAGCTAAGTATGCACCATACGCAGTGAAAGCTGGAGCGGTAGTAGTAGATAATACATCTTACTTCCGTCAAAATCCAGACGTTCCTTTGGTTGTTCCAGAGGTCAATGCTCACGCACTTGATGCCCACAATGGGATCATTGCCTGCCCTAACTGTTCAACAATTCAAATGATGGTGGCTCTTGAGCCAGTTCGCCAAAAATGGGGCTTGGACCGTATCATTGTTTCAACTTACCAAGCAGTTTCAGGTGCTGGTATGGGAGCAATTCTTGAGACACAACGTGAACTTCGTGAAGTCTTGAATGATGGTGTAACCCCACGTGATTTGCATGCCGAAATCTTGCCTTCAGGTGGTGACAAGAAACATTATCCTATCGCCTTCAATGCTCTTCCACAAATTGATGTCTTCACTGACAATGATTACACTTATGAAGAGATGAAGATGACTAAGGAAACTAAGAAAATCATGGAAGATGATAGTATTGCCGTTTCAGCAACATGTGTTCGTATTCCAGTCTTATCAGCTCACTCTGAGTCTGTTTATATCGAAACAAAAGAAGTGGCTCCAATCGAAGAAGTCAAAGCAGCTATCGCAGCCTTCCCGGGTGCTGTTCTTGAAGATGATGTAGCTCATCAAATTTATCCTCAAGCTATCAATGCAGTTGGTTCGCGTGATACCTTTGTTGGTCGTATCCGTAAAGACTTGGATGCTGAAAAAGGAATCCACATGTGGGTTGTTTCAGACAACCTGCTCAAAGGTGCTGCTTGGAACTCAGTTCAGATTGCTGAAACTCTTCATGAACGTGGCTTGGTTCGTCCAACAGCTGAATTGAAATTTGAATTAAAATAGTCATATCGTTTAGGAGTTCAGATGAACTCCTTCTTTGAAATAGAGAGGTGTTTTCATGTCTTATCAAGATTTAAAAGAGTGTAAAATCATCACAGCCTTTATTACCCCCTTCCATCAGGATGGTTCCATCAACTTTGATGCTATTCCAGCCTTGATTGAGCATTTGTTGGCTCATCATACGGATGGAATTCTTCTCGCAGGGACCACTGCTGAGAGTCCAACCTTGACTCACGATGAAGAGTTGGAGTTGTTTGCGGCTGTACAAAAGATTGTCAATGGACGCGTTCCTTTGATTGCGGGTGTTGGTACCAATGATACGCGTGACTCTATCGAGTTTGTCAAAGAAGTCGCGGAATTCGGCGGTTTTGCTGCTGGACTTGCTATTGTGCCTTACTACAACAAACCTTCTCAAGAAGGAATGTATCAGCATTTTAAAGCCATTGCAGATGCTTCTGACCTACCAATTATTATCTATAACATTCCAGGGCGTGTAGTTGTCGAATTGACTCCAGAAACCATGCTTCGCTTAGCTGACCATCCAAATATTATTGGTGTCAAAGAATGTACCAGCTTGGCCAATATGGCTTACTTGATTGAGCACAAGCCAGAAGAGTTCTTGATTTATACAGGTGAGGATGGAGATGCTTTCCATGCCATGAACCTTGGTGCGGATGGGGTTATTTCTGTTGCCTCTCATACAAATGGGGATGAGATGCACGAAATGTTTACTGCCATTGCAAAAAGCGATATGAAGAAAGCCGCAGCTATTCAACGTAAATTCATTCCTAAGGTCAATGCCCTCTTCTCTTATCCAAGTCCTGCTCCTGTCAAGGCAGTTCTTAACTATATGGGATTTGCAGCTGGACCAACTCGTCTACCTCTTGTTCCAGCACCAGAAGAAGATGCCAAACGCATTATCAAGGTTGTTGTAGATGGCGACTACGAAGCGACTAAGGCAACTGTAACAGGTGTCTTAAGACCAGATTACTAATAAGACAATAAAATCCATGACCGCAATAACGAGCATGGATTTTTCTTATTTTCCTAAACAGAATTGGCTAAAGAGTTGGGTGATGAGTTCATCTGGAGCAGCATCTCCAGTGATTTCTCCGAGGATTTCCCAAGTACGAGTCAAGTCAACTTGAAGCAAGTCAACTGGCATCCCTAGTTCAAGACCTTGGTTAACAGCTTGTAGGCTTTCAACTGCTTTTTCAATCAGGGAAATGTGACGAGCATTTGACAGGTAGGTTGCGTCTTGCTCAACCAAACCAGCATTTTCAAAGAAGAGGTTGTTGATTCTCTCTTCAATCTTATCGATATTTTGATTTTTAAGGACTGAAATGCGAATGACATCTTCTGGAAGTTCAGAGGTTTCAATAACTTCTGGCAGGTCAGTTTTGTTAAGGAGAATAATTCGGTTGGTTTCTTGGCTGATTTCTAGGAGTTGGCGGTCTTGGGCGGTTAGTGGTTCACTAGCATTTAACACTAGTAGTACTAGGTCAGCTTCCTTGAGGGCTTTTTTCGAACGCTCGACACCGATTTGTTCAACGATATCATCCGTTTCACGAATACCAGCTGTGTCAATCAATTTTAGGGGAACACCGTTGATGTTGACGTATTCTTCAATGACATCACGTGTCGTACCAGCAATATCGGTTACGATTGCCTTATCTTCACGTAAGAGGTTGTTGAGAAGGCTTGATTTCCCAACGTTGGGGCGTCCGATGATGGCAGTGGAAATTCCTTCACGAAGGATTTTACCGCGACGGGCTGTTCTAAGGAGATTGGTTAGTAATTGTTCAAACTCCATTGTCTTTTCTCGGACCACAGCAGTAGTCGCTTCTTCAACATCGTCATACTCAGGATAGTCGATATTGACCTCGACTTGGGCAAGTGTGTTAAGGATTTCTTGACGGATATTGTTAATAAGGTCAGAAAGTGAGCCGTCTAATTGTTTAACTGCAATGTTCATAGCCTTGTCTGTCTTAGCACGGATGATGTCCATAACGGCTTCAGCCTGAGTCAAGTCAACACGTCCATTTAGGAAGGCACGTTTGGTAAATTCACCAGGTTCTGCCAACCGAGCTCCTTCACGGATAGCTAGCTGGAGAATCTCATTGGTCACCGCAATCCCACCGTGAGTGTTAATCTCGATAATATCTTCACGAGTGAAGGTTTTTGGAGACTTCATGGCTCCAACCATAACCTCGTCCATGACCTTACCATTTTGAGGGTCAACGATGTGACCGTAGTTAAGTGTATGGCTAGCAACCTGACTCAAGTATTTTCCTTTAAAAATCTTTTGCGCAATAGCAAAACTTTCTGTTCCGCTCAAGCGGACAATACCAATAGCCCCTTCACCTAGTGGAGTAGAGATAGCAGCGATGGTATCAAATTCTCGTGTAATCATAATGTTTCCTTTAATCAATAACTCTTTTCTTGGAAATTTTTCCAAGTCTCTTTTCAAATTGTAACAAATTTGAACTATTTCTTCAATGGATGCTACTTGGAGATTGAAAAAGCCTAAGCAATTCTGCTTAAGCTAGCTTATTTAGTACGCATTTCCCCTTGTGGGAAGTAAGTTCCTTCTGGCATGTCGTTGATGATGACATGGACAGCAGATTGAGGGGCTCCAGTGTTGCGGACAACTGCTTCCGTTACTTCCTTAGCAAGAGCTTTCTTTTGCTCGAGCGTGCGTCCTTCAAATAAATCGATGCGTACAAATGGCATAATAGCTTCCTCCACTAGTTTTGATTTCTTCCATTTTACCACATTTTGCCGTTTAAAGCTTCAGAAAATTATGATATACTAGAATGTAGCAAAAATTTAGAAATGGACGTGAAGCAAGAAACATGGCACAGTTGTATTATCGTTATGGGACCATGAACTCTGGTAAAACGATTGAGATTCTCAAAGTGGCCTATAACTACGAGGAGCAAGGAAAAGGTGTTGTCATTATGACCTCGGCTCTGGATACGCGTGACGGTGTTGGCTATGTGTCGAGTCGAATTGGCATGAAACGCCCTGCCCTTGCGATTGAGGAAACAACGGATATCTTTGGCTATATCCGAGACCTACCAGAAAAACCTTATTGTGTTTTGGTCGATGAAGCCCAGTTTCTTAAACGCCACCATGTTTACGACCTAGCTCGTGTTGTGGACGAGTTAGACATACCCGTCATGGCTTTTGGCTTGAAAAATGACTTTCGCAATGAATTGTTCGAAGGTTCCAAATATCTCTTGCTTTTAGCAGACAAGATTGACGAAATCAAGACCATCTGTCAGTATTGCAAGAAAAAGGCGACCATGGTGTTGCGAACACAGGATGGACTGCCCGTTTACGATGGAGAACAGATCCAGATTGGTGGTAATGAAACCTATATCTCGGTTTGCCGTAAACATTATTTTGCGCCAATGATAACCTCTGACAAGGAGCAAAACTATGACAATTGAACTAAGAGATGTTACAATGGAAAATTATTTTGATGTTTTGAATTTGGATGTCAAGGAATATCAAAAACAATTCATTGCAACCAACGCAATTAGTTTAGCTGAAGCATATGTCTATACTAAAAATGGAGATTTTGTAGCTCCATTGGCAGTTTATGATAATGATGCAATTATAGGTTTTGTGATGATAGCTTATGATAAAAAGATCGGAATTAGTAGTGGAAATTATTTACTATTTCGTTTTATGATTGATAAGAATTTTCAAAATCAAGGATATTTTAAACCAATTATGTATAAAGTACTAGACTATGTTCGGACAGCGCCAGCAGGTTTAAGCAATAAACTTTGGTTGTCTTATGAACCAGAAAATGAACATGCAAGATCTTGTTACCTCAGTTATGGATTTAAAGAAACTGGGGAAATATTTGAGAACGAAGTAGTAGCAATATACGATTTAACAATTGAGAAATAAGGAGAAAAAATGAACATCTATGATCAACTACAAGCTGTAGAAGACCGTTATGAAGAATTAGGAGAATTGCTCAGTGACCCGGATGTGGTTTCGGACACCAAGCGTTTCATGGAGCTCTCAAAAGAAGAGGCTTCAAGCCGTGATACAGTGACGGTTTACCGAGAATACAAACAAGTTCTTCAAAACATCGTTGATGCTGAAGAGATGATTAAGGAATCAGGTGGAGATGCAGACTTGGAAGAAATGGCCAAGCAAGAGCTCAAAGATGCCAAGGCTGAAAAAGAAGAATACGAAGAAAAACTCAAAATTTTGCTCCTTCCAAAGGATCCAAACGATGACAAGAACATCATCCTTGAAATTCGTGGAGCGGCTGGTGGTGACGAAGCGGCACTTTTCGCTGGAGATTTGCTAACTATGTACCAAAAGTATGCGGAAGCCCAAGGTTGGCGCTTTGAAGTCATGGAAGCCTCTATGAATGGTGTCGGTGGTTTTAAAGAAGTGGTTGCTATGGTTTCAGGTCAGTCTGTATACTCTAAGCTTAAGTATGAATCAGGTGCCCACCGTGTGCAGCGTGTCCCCGTGACAGAAAGCCAAGGTCGTGTTCATACCTCAACTGCCACAGTTCTTGTCATGCCTGAAGTCGAAGAAGTAGAATACGATATCGATCCAAAAGATCTTCGTGTTGATATTTACCACGCATCAGGTGCTGGTGGTCAGAACGTCAATAAGGTTGCGACTGCCGTGCGTATCGTTCACTTGCCAACCAATATCAAGGTTGAGATGCAAGAAGAACGTACCCAGCAGAAAAACCGTGAGAAGGCCATGAAAATCATCCGTGCCCGTGTTGCTGACCACTTTGCTCAGATTGCTCAAGATGAGCAGGACGCTGAGCGTAAGTCGACAATCGGTACTGGTGACCGTTCAGAACGAATCCGAACTTATAACTTCCCACAAAACCGTGTCACAGACCACCGTATCGGCTTGACCCTCCAAAAACTAGATACGATTTTGTCTGGTAAATTGGACGAAGTTGTGGATGCCTTGGTGCTCTATGACCAAACACAAAAATTAGAAGAATTAAACAAATAATGAAATTAGCTCAATTATTTTCAGATTTTGAAGAAGAATTGATAAGACAGGGAGAGGAAGCAGAAAGCCTCTCTTTTGTCTATCGTAGCCTGAAAAATCTATCTTTTACAGATTTCATTTTTGCCCTCCAGCAGGAAGTGACGGAAGAGGAAGAAGTATTTGTAAAAGGAATTTTCCAACAGTTAGCAGCTCATAAACCGGCACAGTACATCATTGGACAGGCAGATTTTTATGGAATGCAGCTAAAAGTGGATGAGCGGGTTTTGATTCCCCGTCCAGAGACAGAGGAGTTAGTGGAGCTTATCCTGGCTGAAAATCCTGAGACGAATCTTTCAGTTCTGGATATTGGAACAGGTAGTGGAGCTATTGCTCTCGCCTTAGCAAAAAACAAACAAGATTGGTCAGTGACAGCAGCAGATATTTCCCAAGATGCTTTAGATTTAGCTAGCGAAAATGCTAAAAATCAAAATCTTCAAATATTTTTAAAAAAATCTGACTGTTTTACAGAAATTTCTGAAAAATATGATATAATTGTTTCCAATCCACCCTATATCTCTCGTGAAGATGAGTCAGAGGTCGGCTTGAATGTTTTGCATTCGGAGCCTCATCTAGCTCTCTTTGCAGACGAGGATGGCCTAGCTATTTACCGTAGAATTGCGGAAGATGCAAAAGACTATCTCAAAGATGGTGGTAAGATTTACCTTGAAATTGGATACAAGCAAGGTCAAAGTGTTCCTGAACTTTTTAGGAAACATCTTCCTGAAAAACGTGTAAGAACACTTAAGGACCAATTTGGTCAAGATAGGATGGTCGTGGTTGATGATGGACAGGATTAAACAAGAGTTGGAAAAGGGTGGAGCTGTCGTTCTACCTACAGAGACAGTTTACGGTCTTTTTGCCAAGGCGCTAGACGAAAAAGCAGTTGACCATGTTTACCAACTAAAATGTCGTCCTAGAGATAAGGCACTCAATCTCAATATTGCCTCTTTAGAGGATATCTTGCACTTTTCAAAGAATCAGCCAACCTATCTTCAAAAACTTGTAGAGACCTTTTTACCAGGTTCATTGACCATTATTCTCGAAGCTAATGACAGAGTCCCCTATTGGGTCAATTCTGGCCTCGCGACTGTTGGATTTCGGATGCCCAGTCACCCTATCACACTGGATTTAATTCGAGTGACAGGACCCCTGATTGGGCCGTCTGCCAATATTTCAGGTCAGGCAAGTGGAGTGACCTTTAATCAAATTCTGAAGGATTTTGACCAAGAGGTTCTGGGTCTGGAAGACGATGCTTTTCTAACTGGACAGGATTCAACTATTTTGGACTTGTCTGGAGACAAGGTGAAAATCTTACGCCAAGGGGCGATTAAGCGAGAAGATATTCTTGCTCAGTTGCCAGAGATTTCTTTTGAGGAGGAATGAGATGCTAAGAGGTTTAAGAGAAACTGATGTGAACGCTATATGTGAGATCAACCAAGAGGCTTTGGGTTATTCTTTTAGTCCAGAGGACACGGCTAGTCAATTTGCTAGACTATCTCAGGATTCCCATCATTTCCTACTTGGCTATGAGAATGAAGCTAGTCATGCCTTGCTTGGATATGTCCACGCTGAGGTCTATGAATCACTTTATTCTAAAGCAGGATTTAATATTTTAGCTTTAGCAGTTTCACCTCAAGCGCAAGGTCAAGGTATTGGTAAAAGCTTATTACAAGGGTTGGAAGAAGAAGCAAAAAGACGTGGTTATGGGTTTATCCGCTTAAACTCTGCCGATCATCGTCTGGGTGCTCATGCATTTTATGAAAAAGTTGGTTATACTTGTGATAAAATGCAGAAACGGTTTATTCGCATCTTTTAGTTTGATTTTCTAATAAGAAAATTAAACTAATGGACTAGTCACACAATAAAAGGAGAAGACCTATGATTTTTGACAAAGATGATTTTAAAGCATACGATGCTGATCTCTGGAATGCTATTGCCAAAGAAGAAGAACGCCAACAGAATAATATCGAGTTGATTGCTTCGGAAAACGTAGTTTCCAAGGCTGTTATGGCAGCTCAAGGGTCTATCTTGACAAACAAATATGCCGAGGGTTACCCAGGCCGCCGTTATTATGGTGGAACGGATGTGGTAGACGTGGTAGAGACTCTTGCTATTGAACGCGCAAAAGAAATTTTCGGTGCAAAATTTGCTAATGTCCAACCTCACTCAGGAAGCCAAGCCAACTGTGCGGCTTACATGGCCTTGATTGAGCCAGGTGATACCGTTATGGGGATGGATTTAGCAGCAGGTGGACACTTGACCCACGGAGCTCCAGTTAGCTTCTCAGGTCAAACCTACAACTTTGTTTCTTATAGTGTAGATCCTGAAACGGAATTATTGGACTTTGATGCTATATTGAAGCAAGCCCAAGAAGTAAAACCAAAATTGATCGTAGCAGGTGCTTCAGCCTATTCTCAAATTATCGACTTTTCAAAATTCCGTGAAATTGCAGATGCCGTTGGTGCTAAGCTCATGGTAGATATGGCTCATATCGCTGGTTTGGTTGCGGCTGGCCTTCATCCAAGCCCAGTACCATACGCTCATATCACTACAACAACGACCCACAAAACCCTTCGTGGACCTCGTGGTGGTTTGATTTTGACCAATGACGAAGAACTTGCTAAAAAAATCAATTCAGCTATTTTCCCAGGTATTCAGGGCGGTCCTTTAGAGCATGTTGTGGCGGCTAAGGCAGTTTCCTTCAAAGAAGTTTTGGATCCAGCCTTCAAGGAATATGCTGCCAATGTAATTAAGAACAGCAAGGCTATGGCAGATGTCTTCTTGCAAGACCCTGATTTCCGTATTATTTCAGGTGGAACTGAAAACCATCTCTTCCTTGTTGATGTGACTAAGGTTGTAGAAAACGGAAAAGTTGCTCAAAACTTGCTGGATGAAGTCAATATTACCCTAAATAAAAATTCAATCCCTTACGAAACCTTGTCACCATTCAAGACAAGTGGGATTCGTATCGGAGCAGCAGCCATTACTGCACGTGGATTTGGTGAAGAAGAAAGTCGCAAAGTGGCTGAACTCATCATTAAAACCCTTAAAAATGCAGAAAATGAGGCTGTATTAGAAGAAGTGAGAAGTGCAGTCAAAGAATTGACAGATGCCTTCCCATTATACGAGGACTAAAACTTTTATGGACATTTATATTAAGAAAGCCATTATTCACCAGTTCAGTCCGGATGATACCGAGCTGTTCCTAGCGGATAAGCTTCTCAATATTACTCCAAAAATCGAAGAATACCTGCGTAAAAAAATTGAACGTGTGTATTCAGATGAAGCCAAGACTGGGATTTTCGAGGAAGAAAATCCCTTCTTCAATCACATCACAGACGATTTATTGGAGACATCAGTAACACTGGCTAATCTCTGGAAAGAGGAGTTTAGCATTTCTGAAAATCTCAAGACCAATGACTTGATTTTTGTGCAATTGTCTAAAGAAGGTGTGGAACATTTCGCTTTCTTGAGAATTGCCCTGCGTGAGACCTTGACTCACCTCGGAGGAGAAGTTGATAATCCAATCAAGCTGACTCAGAATAACCTGCCTGGATTTGGAACAGGGGCTGATGAGGCCTTGGTGGTTAATCTTCAGAGTCGCAAGTACCATCTGATTGAAAAACGAATCAAGTATAACGGGGCTTTCTTGAACTATTTTTCAGATAATCTTCTTGCTGTCGCTCCTAAGATTTCTCCTAAGAAATCTATCAAGGAATTGGAAAAAACAGCACAGCGCATTGCTGAGACTTTTAACACAGATGATTTTCAATTTCAATCCAAGGTCAAATCAGCGATTTTCAACAACCTAGAAGAAAGCAATGAATTGTCACCAGAGAAACTGGCCAATGACCTTTTTGACAACAATCTGACGGCTCGTTTGAGCTTTATTGACCAAGTCAAAGAAGCCGTACCAGAACCTGTTCAATTTGATGAAATTGATGCCAGTCGCCAATTAAAGAAATTTGAAAATCAAAAACTTTCCTTGTCAAATGGAATTGAGCTCATCGTTCCCAATAACGTCTATCAAGACGCCGAGTCTGTTGAGTTTATCCAAAACGACAATGGAACCTACTCTATCTTAATCAAAAATATCGAGGATATCCAAAGTAAATAATGTTTAAACGAATTCGAAGAGTGCTTGTACTAGCAGTCTTCCTTTTTGCTGGATATAAAGCTTACCGCATTCACCAAGATGTTAAGCAAGTTATGACCTATCAACCCATGGTGCGAGAAATCTTGAGTGAAAAAGACACCCCAGCAAACGAAGAGCTTGTGCTCGCTATGATTTATACCGAAACAAAAGGAAAAGAAGGCGACGTCATGCAGTCTAGTGAGTCTGCCAGTGGTTCCACCAACACCATAAATGATAACGCCTCTAGCATTCGGCAAGGCGTTCAAACTCTGACAGACAATCTCTATCTGGCCCAGAAGCAGGGTGTTGATGTCTGGACGGCTGTTCAAGCCTATAATTTTGGACCAGCCTATATCGATTTTATCGCCCAAAATGGCAAGGAAAATACCTTGGCTCTGGCCAAACAGTACTCTCGTGAGACTGTTGCTCCCTTGCTTGGTAATACCACTGGAAAGACTTATAGTTATATTCACCCTATTTCCATTTTTCACGGTGCTGAACTTTATGTAAATGGAGGAAACTATTACTATTCTAGGCAGGTTCATCTTAACCTTTACATCATCAAATGTTTCACTCTCTTTTCAACATCTGGCTAATCCAGGTGTTTTTGTTATAAGTTTTCTTTAAGATAGATATATTACTCTAAAAAGGTAAAGGAGGGAATTCCCTATGAGAAAGAAACTCTTTCTGACCAGTGCTGCGGTCTTGTGGGCAGTAACAGCTATGAATAGCGCCCATGCAGCAACAGATGTTCAAAAAGTTATCGATGAAACCTATGTTCAACCTGAATATGTCCTAGGTTCATCATTGTCTGAAGATCAAAAAAATCAAACCCTTAAAAAACTAGGCTACAATGCCTCAACAGACACCAAAGAACTCAAGACCATGACACCTGATGTCTATTCTAAGATTATGAATGTGGCCAATGACTCTAGCTTACAATTGTATTCATCAGCCAAGATTCAAAAACTAGGTGACAAGTCGCCACTTGAGGTCAAGATTGAAACACCAGAGAACATCACTAAGGTGACTCAGGATATGTACCGAAATGCAGCAGTAACCTTGGGTGTGGAACATGCTAAAATCACTGTAGCAGCCCCTATTCCAGTTACAGGTGAGAGTGCTTTAGCAGGGATTTATTATTCGCTAGAAGCTAATGGAGCCAAGGTGCCACAAGCCAACAAAGATTTGGCTCAAGAAGAGCTAAAGGCTTTGTCCGATATCAATGCTGAAAACAAGGACAAAACAGGCTATGATGCTAATAAATTAAACGTTGCCTTAGCAGATATTAAGTCAGGACTCGCCAAAGCTAAAGAAAGTAAGGGAAATCTGACAGAGGAAGATGTCCGTAAAATTGTTGAAGATACCTTGAAAAATTACAAACTTGATCAGGTTATAACAGGAAACCAAATCAATATCATCATCAATTTTGCTTTGAATCTCTCAAAAAGTGATATTCTTAGCAATACAGACTTCACTAAAACTCTAAATGACCTTAAACAAAGTATTGTTTCACAAGCTGGCGACAGTTTTAAAAATATCAACCTTAACTTTGATGCTGATAAGGCGCTAGAGGACGGTGGGAACTTCTTAAGTTCCCTCTGGCAAGCCATTGTCAACTTCTTCAAGAGTTTTGGTTCTTAAGAAATTTCATGGTATAATAGATGGTAACCCTAACGTTGCCGTCTTTTTTGTCGGCCAATAGAAAGAGAAAATAATGTTAAAGAAAAATGATATTGTAGAAGTTGAGATTGTTGACTTGACCCATGAAGGGGCAGGAGTTGCCAAGGTGGATGGTTTGGTATTTTTTGTTGAGAATGCTTTACCGAGTGAAAAAATCCTTATGCGTGTCCTCAAGGTTAATAAAAAGATTGGTTTTGGGAAAGTTGAAGAATACCTTGTCCAATCACCACACCGTAATCAAGATTTAGATTTGGCTTACCTGCGTTCAGGAATCGCGGATTTAGGTCATCTTGCCTATCCAGAACAGCTCAAGTTTAAAACCAAGCAAGTCAAAGACAGTCTATATAAGATTGCTGGAATTGATGATATAGAGGTTGCTGAAACTTTAGGTATGGAAAATCCAGTCAAGTACCGTAACAAAGCACAGGTCCCTGTTCGTCGAGTGAATGGTGTTTTGGAAACAGGATTTTTCCGTAAGAATTCCCACGACCTCATGCCTTTGGAAGATTTCTTTATACAAGATTCTGTGATTGATGAGGTAGTAGTAGGTCTACGTGACTTGCTCCGTCGTTATGATTTGAAACCTTATGATGAAAAGGAACAAGCTGGCTTGATTCGAAACCTTGTGGTGCGTCGCGGACACTATTCAGGTCAAATTATGGTCATTTTAGTAACAACTCGTCCTAAAATTTTTCGTGTCGACCAATTGATTGAACAACTAATCAAGCAGTTCCCAGAGATTGTGTCTGTTATGCAAAATATCAACGACCAAAACACCAATGCGATTTTTGGTAAGGAATGGTACACACTTTATGGACAAGACTTTATTACTGACCAGATGTTGGGAAATGATTACCAAATCGCTGGACCTGCTTTTTACCAAGTCAATACTGAAATGGCTGAAAAACTTTATCAAACAGCTATTGACTTTGCTGAATTAAAAGAAGATGATGTGGTCATTGATGCCTATTCTGGTATCGGGACGATTGGTATTTCTGTTGCGAAACACGTCAAGGAAGTCTATGGTGTTGAAGTAATTCCAGAAGCGGTTGAGAATAGTAAGAAGAATGCTCAACTGAACAATATTTCAAATGCCAACTATGTCTGTGACACAGCTGAAAACGCCATGAAGAATTGGCTTAAAGATGGAATTCAACCAAGCCTTATCCTAGTTGATCCACCAAGAAAAGGACTCACCGAGAGTTTTATCAAAGCTAGTACCCAAACAGGAGCTGACCGCATCGCCTATATCTCATGCAATGTCGCAACCATGGCGCGTGATATCAAACTCTACCAAGATTTGGGATACGAGTTGAAGAAAGTCCAGCCGGTGGATCTTTTTCCGCAAACGCATCACGTGGAGTGTGTAGGATTGCTTGTACGAGCTGAGTCATCAGCGAAGTAGAAGTAGATTCTCCGCCCATGGGATAGCTGTCGTAGAGTAAGGAGTTTACGACGAAATGATATGGTAAGTCCGAAACGCTCAGTGTGTAAGCTTGTTGCTAAAAGCGTAAAAACCTTGGAACGAAAGGAATAATAGACTTCCTGCGAAACAAAAATACAATACAATAAAACTATGGATGATGAAGCAAGTAAACAATTAAGCGATAGCCGTTTCAAGAGCCTTGTAGGTGTTCAGCGCACGAGATGTTAGCTGTGTTAAAAACAGCTTATCAACGCAACGTAAACGCGCAAAAGTGGACGAAAACCCAAATTAAGCCTAGACGGTCTCCTGGTCTCCTCATGCTAACTATTCAATACATGCGAGAATAGAGCACTTATGAACAAATTGCGGCTGATTTTGGCATTCACGAAAGCAACTTAATCCGTCGGAGCCAATGGGTTGAAGCAACTCTTATTCAAAATAGTTTTACGATTTCAAATTCTGCCTTAATTCTGTAAAAATAGTAAAATTCGAAGGATTGTGAAGGATTGTAAGGTAAGAGTTTTTTTCTTTCTGAAAAAATGGTATAATAGCAATCAAAACTAGAAAATAAAACGGAATTTGGAACAGATTTGTCTGTATCCTAGTAGAGTGGTGATACTATGAAGATTAGTAAGAGGCACTTATTAAATTATTCCATCTTGATTCCCTACTTTCTTTTATCTATTTTGGGCTTGATTGTGGTCTATTCGACCACCAGTGCTATTTTAATCGAAGAAGGCAAGAGCGCCTTGCAATTGGTTCGAAATCAAGGAATCTTTTGGATTGTTAGTTTAATACTGATTGCCTTAATTTATAAATTAAGACTAGATTTTTTGAGAAATGAGCGACTAATCATTTTAGTTATATTGATAGAAATGCTTTTATTGTTCTTGGCTCGTTTTATTGGTATTTCCGTAAACGGGGCATACGGTTGGATTTCGGTTGCAGGAGTAACTATTCAGCCAGCTGAGTACTTGAAAATCATTATTATTTGGTATTTGGCTCACCGATTCTCCAAACAGCAAGAAGAAATAGCTATTTATGATTTTCAAGTTTTGACTCAAAATCAATGGCTTCCCCGTGCTTTTAATGATTGGCGATTCGTTCTCCTAGTTCTGATTGGAAGTTTGGGAATTTTCCCTGATTTAGGAAATGCGACTATTTTAGTCTTGGTTTCCTTGATTATGTATACAGTTAGTGGAATCGCTTATCGCTGGTTTTCAACCATTCTGGCGCTCGTATCTGCCGCTTCTGTCTTTGTCTTGACCACTATCAGCCTAATCGGTGTTGAGACCTTTTCAAAAATTCCAGTATTTGGCTATGTGGCCAAGCGCTTTAGTGCCTTTTTTAATCCTTTTGCCGATCGTGCTGATGCGGGTCACCAGTTATCTAATTCTTATTTTGCCATGGTCAATGGCGGTTGGTTTGGTCTAGGTCTTGGGAATTCGATTGAAAAACGAGGTTATTTACCAGAAGCTCATACAGACTTTGTCTTTTCTATCGTGATTGAAGAATTTGGCTTTGTTGGTGCCAGTCTTATTTTAGCTCTCTTGTTTTTCATGATTTTGCGGATTATCTTGGTCGGTATCCGAGCGGAGAATCCTTTCAATGCCATGGTTGCACTCGGTGTCGGAGGGATGATGTTGGTTCAGGTATTTGTCAATATCGGAGGGATTTCGGGCTTGATTCCATCTACAGGAGTAACCTTCCCCTTCTTATCCCAGGGGGGGAATAGTCTTCTAGTCTTATCAGTGGCAGTGGCCTTTGTCTTAAATATTGATGCCAGTGAAAAACGCGCTAAGTTGTACCGAGAATTGGAAAATCAACCAATGAACCTTCTGTGAAGTAGAATAAAGAAAGGATAGTCTATGTCTCTTCAAAAATTAGAAAATTATAGTAATAAAAGTGTTGTGCAAGAAGAAGTATTGATTCTAACAGAATTGCTGGAAGATATTACTAAAAATATGCTTGCCCCAGAGACCTTTGAAAAAATCATGCAGTTGAAAGAATTATCAA
The DNA here is from genome assembly GCF_013276315.1 of Streptococcus sp. 2741. NCBI lineage: Bacteria > Bacillati > Bacillota > Bacilli > Lactobacillales > Streptococcaceae > Streptococcus > Streptococcus sp. 2741. The sequence goes on from NZ_VMKU01000005.1 coordinate 51,669, forward strand.
CGCAGGAAGATTATCAAGGTCTAAACCGTCTAGTGACTAGCTTATCAAATGATGAAATGGTCTATATTTCACGCTATTTTTCAATCTTACCTCTTTTGATTAATATTTCAGAGGATGTGGATTTAGCTTATGAAATCAATCATCAAAATAATATTGATCAGGACTATTTAGGTAAATTATCAACAACGATCAAAATGGTTGCTGAAAAAGAAAATGCCGCTGAAATTCTTGAACACTTGAATGTTGTCCCTGTTTTGACAGCCCATCCAACACAAGTGCAACGCAAAAGTATGTTGGATTTAACAAATCATATTCATAGTCTTTTGCGTAAATACCGTGATGTTAAGTTGGGGTTGATCAATAAAGAAAAATGGCACAATGATTTGCGTCGTTATATCGAAATTATCATGCAGACAGACATGATTCGTGAGAAAAAATTAAAAGTGACTAACGAAATCACGAATGCTATGGAATATTACAACAGCTCCTTTTTGAAAGCTGTACCTCATTTGACGACGGAGTATAAGCGCTTAGCGCAAGCGCATGGATTGAATTTAAAACAGGCTAAACCGATCACCATGGGAATGTGGATTGGTGGAGACCGTGATGGTAATCCCTTTGTTACAGCAGAGACCTTGAAACAGTCTGCACTTACTCAGTGTGAAGTCATCATGAACTATTATGATGAAAAGATTTACCAACTTTATCGTGAATTTTCTCTTTCAACTAGCATTGTCAACGTCAGCAAGCAAGTCAGAGAAATGGCTCGTCAATCCAAGGATAACTCGATTTACCGCGAAAAAGAGCTTTACCGTCGTGCCTTGTTTGATATTCAATCAAAAATCCAAGCAACAAAAACCTATCTGATTGAGGATAAGGAAGTTGGGACTCGCTATGAAACCGCCAATGATTTCTACAAGGATTTGATTGCCATTCGAGATTCTCTACTAGAAAATAAGGGCGAGTCCTTGATTTCAGGTGATTTTGTGGAATTATTGCAGGCAGTAGAGATATTTGGTTTTTACCTAGCATCAATTGATATGCGACAAGACTCTAGCGTCTATGAAGCCTGTGTGGCAGAACTCTTGAAATCAGCAGGAATTCATTCTCGCTATAGTGAGTTGAGTGAAGAAGAAAAGTGTGACCTTCTCTTGAAAGAATTAGAAGAAGATCCCCGAATTCTTTCTGCGACTCACGCAGAAAAATCAGAATTATTAGCAAAAGAACTAGCTATTTTTAAGACGGCTCGTGTTTTGAAAGATAAGTTGGGCGATGATGTCATCCGTCAGACCATCATTTCACATGCTACCAGCCTTTCTGATATGCTAGAATTAGCTATTCTATTAAAAGAAGTAGGATTGGTGGATACGGAAAGGGCGCGTGTTCAGATTGTGCCCCTTTTTGAAACAATTGAAGACTTGGATCATTCAGAGGAAACAATGAGAAAATATCTTTCTCTTAGCCTTGCCAAAAAATGGATTGCTTCACGCAATAACTACCAAGAAATCATGCTTGGTTACTCTGATAGTAATAAAGATGGCGGTTACTTATCATCATGTTGGACCCTTTACAAGGCTCAACAACAATTGACTGCTATTGGAGATGAATTTGGCGTTAAGGTTACCTTCTTCCATGGTCGTGGTGGGACTGTCGGTCGTGGTGGTGGGCCAACCTATGAGGCTATCACCTCTCAACCGCTCAAGTCTATCAAGGATCGTATCCGCTTGACGGAGCAAGGAGAAGTAATTGGCAATAAATACGGTAACAAAGATGCTGCCTACTATAACCTTGAAATGCTAGTATCGGCAGCTATTAACCGTATGATTACGCAGAAGAAGAGCGATACCAATACCTCAAATCGTTATGAAGCCATTATGGATCAAGTAGTGGACCGTAGTTACGATATCTACCGTGATTTGGTCTTTGGTAATGAGCATTTCTATGACTATTTCTTCGAGTCAAGTCCAATCAAGGCTATTTCAAGCTTTAATATTGGTTCTCGTCCAGCCGCTCGTAAGACGATTACTGAAATCGGTGGTTTGCGTGCCATCCCTTGGGTATTCTCATGGTCACAGAGTCGTGTTATGTTCCCTGGATGGTACGGAGTTGGTTCAAGTTTCAAGGAATTTATCGATAAAAATCCAGAGAATATTGCTATCTTACGAGATATGTACCAAAATTGGCCTTTCTTCCAATCGCTTCTTTCAAATGTTGATATGGTTTTGTCAAAATCAAATATGAATATTGCTTTTGAATATGCTAAACTTTGTGAAGATGAGCAAGTTAAGGTCATCTATGAGACTATTTTAAATGAATGGCAAGTTACTAAGAACGTTATCTTGGCTATTGAAGGACATGACGAACTCTTAGCTGACAATCCATATCTAAAAGCGAGTCTGGATTACCGTATGCCTTACTTTAATATTCTCAACTATATTCAGTTAGAGTTGATTAAACGCCAACGTCGTGGAGAATTGTCCAGTGATCAAGAACGATTGATTCATATCACCATCAACGGAATTGCGACAGGATTGCGTAATTCAGGCTAATCATTTTCAAAAGTGAAGATCAAAAAAATTCTAATAGACTATTGACAAGTAGTTTAAAAATGATATAATTTAACCATTCAGAAAAGTAATCGTACAAACTTTCAAGAGAGTCTGTGGTAGCTGAAAACAGATAAGTGGCGATGATGAAAATTGGGCTGAATGCTATTTAGAATTTGAAATCATAAAAATTCGGTGAGCACACCTTACAGTGCATCTCGTTATTGCGAGACAGAGCGATAGGGAAATTCCCTATAATTGAGGTGGTACCGCGCATCGACGTCCTCACACAAGTTTTTTGTGTGAGGACTTTTTTGATGGAGGTTAGTATGGAAAGAAAACGATGGCGTCGCTTGTTTATACTCAATGAAAATCAAAGTACAAACTAGGAAGCTAGCC
>NZ_VMKU01000050.1:0-20835 GCF_013276315.1 Streptococcus sp. 2741
ATCACTGGGATTTTTATGCATAACCATAGGTATACAAAGCATACAGATATTCTCTGGATACTTTAGAATCACATGATAAAGGTATTCTTAAACTGGGTACAAAAAACTAAGCCCTCCTAAAAAAGGACATCCAATTATTTGTTCCCACTATCAAATTGACAGTTTATTTAAGAATACCTTGCCGCATATTTATTAACTCCTTTTAAATAGATACTTAAATAATAGCACATAAGAGCATATTTGTAAAGGAATCTCCAATTTTTTATCAAAGAGAGTACGTGATTACAAAATAGCTGTAATAATGTACCAATATTTGTTATTCTATAATCTTCCAATTACTCCCGTTCTTTTCAAGTACCAAATCAAATTGAGATACCTGCGTTGCTTTGGTCTGCTGGTCGATATACTCCACTGTCAGCGATACCGTGACTTGATTATCCTTACGATTGTGAATAGGATTTACCAGTTCTTGAAAGATGTACTCTTTTCCGATTGGTTTTAATATCCCGTCATTCACATAGTAGGAAAGTTCACTGGCTGTCGCTGTAGGATAGAGCTTGAAGAACGTCGTTAAAAACTCATTGATTTCATTGGTTGTAATGGAATCAACCGTTCCCTCACTTTCAATGGCTTTTGGTTTATAACTTGATTTCTTAGGTATGTTGGTAATGGTCGGATTCTTAACCAGTACCATATTTCCAGAACCATCTACATAGACACTCACTATATAAGCAGAGTGGACGGTCTTTGTATTTTCTCCCTCTGTAATGAGCTGGTCTACACTGTAGGTTACATTAAACTCATTGTCGCCAGTTGGCTCTACCGTCCATATCTGAAATCCTCTTACAGAAGACGATACAGGAATATCTTTGCGTACTGTATCAACATTGAGAGCTTGAAGTTCATCTGTCAGATAGCCTTTTAGACTTTCCATTCGATTATCAATGGACTTATCGGATTGCTCCCATGAATAGTAGACTTTCGCAAAGTTCTCTACAAAATTTTCTACATGATGAGTATCAACGTATTCCTTTTCTATGATAGTTGTTTCGTGAATAGTATGAGTATCTATAGCTGTAAAGTGCTTGAATATCGCAAAGCTGAAACTAAGCCCTAAAAGTACCCACAAGGCAATCACAACCTTTTTATGAGGATTGACCTTATAGTAGACACGAGGTTTCTTTTCCTTTGGTATCTGTTTTTCTTTATTCTGATTTTTTCTAAATTTCATCATTAAATCTTCCTTTCTCATTGTTTGATTCGTCCTGCTCCCACTAAATGCTGTTGCCAGTAGGGGCTTGTTAAGTCGGCATAACCGATTGGGTCGCCTGCATGAAACATACGGTTATTGCCAAGGTATATCCCAACATGAGTAATATAAGAGCCAGCGTTATAGGTAGAATGAAAGAAAACCAAATCGCCAGCTTGTGCTTCCGATAGTGGGATATGCTGGGTCACATCATATTGCTGTTGTGCGGTTCGTGGTAAGTTAATTCCAGCTTTTCCATACGTCCATTGTGTCAGTCCGCTACAATCAAAAGAAGTAGTCGGGGAAGCTCCACCGTAAACGTATCGCCAGCCCTCATATTTCAGTGCTTCGTCCATGATGGCTTGTACCGTATCATCATCAAACTCTGTTGTGACAAGATACTGCGTTACCAGTTGCACATAAAACATATTGCCATAGTTGTATCGCCAGCCCCCATTGATAGGTATGGCTATGGGATTGGGGTAAGACACTTTTTCGCCACCTGAATACTCTTTTGAGAAACTTTGAGCCAGTTCAAAGGTATATTTATTTCCACGATTAGCCACATACCCTAAGAAACCACCACCATAATTGTAGGACTGGATAACCGATTCTAAATCTACACTGAGCCTTTCGCTACTGGCTAATAATTCACTGAAATACTTCACACCTTGCTTAATGGATTCTTCTGTACTCAATGAATTAGGTGGAAGACCGAGGGATTCCGAGGACTGCATAACATCTTCCGCAGTACCGCCCGATTCCACCTGTATAATCGCAAGAAGTATGTTGACATATTCTTCAACGCCATATTCTTTGGCATATTTTTCTACCATAGGCTTATGAGCCAGCACTTCTGCGGAAACATTCACACCTCCATAATGAATATTGGAAATTCCGCTGTCCTGTTCATCTGAAAATAAAATGGCAACAAACAGAAGCAGTGAGAAGACCATCAAGAATAATCCAGAACCACCAATCACTAAAGTTTTCAACTTCATGGTTTCTTACCGACTTTCTTAATGGTGGCGGTTTTGATTGGTGGTCTACTTCTTGTATTTTGTAGTGGTACTCTTTGAACAGTAGACGGACGTTCTTTTGTGATTGGACGTTGTGAAGTTCTATCTGCTGTAGTGGTTGAAGTTGCTGGCTTTTGAACGGTTTTTTCTTGAACGGTATTGCCTTGGCGTTCCACTTTTGGACTTGAAAAATCGGACTTAACTGCTGGACGCTCTTGTTTGGCTTGTTGAGATTCCTTATATGAAGTCTGAATATTAGACTGTTTTGAGGTCTGTTCATCATGATATTGTTCTTGTCTTGTAGTCGGTCTTTCATGAACAGAAGAAGCAGGCTGTTTTTTCTGTTTGACCTGTTCCATTTCAGAGCGACGCTTCGCAATGGTTTTTCGCCTTTGTTCCTGCTGTTCCTTGCGTCCACTGGCTCTGTCCGCTTTGGTTTGAGAAATACTACTGGTTAAATCACGGACATTCTCTTTTACTTTGGATTTTCCTTGATATACTGCATATCTTGCATTGGTCGGCAAATCTTTAACCTGTTCTTTCAAACCACTAGCAGTGTCTACCATTCTGTCTTTGGTATCAGCTACTGTACCGATGGTTTGACCGATACGTTTTCCAAGTGTTGATTTTTCCTTTCCGTCTGGTCGGGAGTGATCTGCTTGTGTCCTTGCAGAACTCCCCGAACCCGACTGTCCTTTTTTACCTGTAACAATGGCAGACCCAGCCCCTAGAGTAGTCATGGAACGTCCAAGTTTCCGCTGTAGACGGTGCATGTGAGCGTGCATAAGCATACGAGGTTTTCTCATCACACGACTTCCCACACTTTGAGAATCGTTACTCTGTAGAGAAAACATACTCATTAAATCGCCCAGCTTGAAGTAGATTCCTGCAAAGGTCACAATCTGTAGAAAAGCAATCAAAAAGAACGGATAACCAGCCGATAAGGTATAGAGCATGGTTGAAATACTAAATGCTGTCGTAATAATCAATGTGATTCCAGCTCGTGTCAAAATGGTATTAAAGAGCTTTGTTATGGCTCGTTTTGACATACCATCAAATGATGGAATCATGCTTAAAATAAAGCTCACAGGCAGAAACATAGCATAGATGATAAAAAGTACCTGCGAGAAAATCATGATTCCTGTTAATAGGAATACAAATATGGAAATCCCAATATTGAAGACAAATAGGAAGAAGACTGTACCTAAACGGTTAATGGTCTTTGTAATGGTTAGATTGGTATTGCTTCTGTCTTCAATTTCTTCCGCAACAATTTTTTCTCTGTCTTCGCCATTGTTGGAATCTGGGCTGGTGGAGAGCAGGCTTTCCACACGGTCAATACCGATACTTTCAATGTCTGAACTGTTGTATTGAAGCAGTAGCCACGGTTGCTGAACCTGTATGGAAAACAGGCTATCTCTGATTAAGTCCACGCTGTCCTTGCCTTGACTATCGGAATGGGGCATGACAATCTTCGTGCCAAGTGATAAACTGGCATTACTGATGTCTGATGAAAAATCATTGATTTTTTTAATGTAGTCGGGAGCGTAGGCAATAAAGGAAGCTGATAGGATAAATACCATGACAAAGTTCACAATGGCATGAATCGCTTTTGTAGTTTCTCTTTTTATCAGTCCTGTATAGGCAACATAAACCCCAAGAACCAAAATCAAGAGTAAGAGGAATCCAACATAGAATCCCTCTGTTGATAGTCCGCTAGGCGTAACTCCTGCAAGGGTCTGCATATTCTTGCCAATGGAATCTGCTGTAGCAGAAATGAAGTCAAGGGAATAGGCTTCTTGAACTAAGTAGCCAGTCGCATTGGAAACATAAAGACTGATTGTCCAAATAAAATTGGTAATGGCATATAAGCCATACATGACTTGTTTTCCAATTCCGTCCGACCAGTTCCACGGTAGCCAGCCCCAGCTATTATCAACATAAAAATCCAGTTGATAGTTTTCAAGTGGGTATCGGCTGTACTCATTTGCCACATTGATTGTATCATCTACCAAGCCCGCAGCTTGAACCACTGTTCCCATCATGGCTAAAAGAAAAATGGCAATCACAAGTGTGAAAGCCACTGTCATTGCCACTTTACCTAGACGCTTCAGCGTCCAGTTTGATTTTATTCTGTTTAATATTGATGGTTTCACATTTACACCTCTTTTCGCACAGGCGGTCTGGTATCAAAGGCATGGAGCAGTTCTTCAAATACAGGGTGGAACTGTATCACACCGACACGACCATATAAATCACTGATAAGGCACTGTCCATTTTCCAAATCACGCAATCGCTTCTGATTATTTTCGTCCTCTGGGTCAACGCCGAAAAAGGCAAGGGTCTTTTTAATCTCGTTAAGGTCAGTAGAGCGGAACGCAAATTTCAAACCAAGATTATTTTTCAGCTTTTCATCTAAAAGGTCATCTGTATTCTGGGTCACGAAATATACCCCAGCGTTCATAGCACGTCCAGCACGAACCAGTTTCATAGACAGTGTTTTACCTTGTGCCACCTGTAAGAAGCTCCACGCTTCGTCTAAGTCAACAATTTTAAAAATGCTTCTGTCTGTATGGATAAAGTCTAACGCAAAGGTACTAATGACAATCAGCATTGCCACCGATAGTAACTCCATTGTGGTATATTCCTCAAAGGAGGTTTCTTTATCGGGAAGTACCAAGTCGGCAACCTGTATGATGTTCAGTTGTTTTTCAAGACTGATAGACTGCTCCACATATCCATCACTAAAGAGCAGATGTGCAAAGTCATAGTCTGTAAAACTTTCGATATGGTCGGCTATGCTGGTGCTTATTTGAGTTCCCTCAACCCGTAATTCCTCAATCACTTTCAGAAGACCTCGCACTTCACTATTAGTTACAGCACGAATGGCTTTTCGTAGAACAGGGAAACGGTCAGAATCTCGTGATGAAATCCCCGTAAGGAACGTCAAAATGTCGATTGCCAGTGATTCAGAATCTTTGGGATTTTTCATAATCACGTAAGGGTCAAGTAAGCCTTTATTTTTCTCATCAGAAGTCAGATTGACAATATTAATTTCGTGAGCGATTTCTGGCAAGGTTTCTTTCCATCTGCCACGTTCCGCTTTCGGGTCAACAATCACTGCTTGTGCCCCATAAAGCACTGCATAATAGACGATAAGGTTATTCGCAAAGGATTTTCCACCGCCTAGCGAACCTACAAAGGCAGACGCTAATGCATTGGTTACTGAACCCTTAACCCCTTGACTGGCAAGAGCAGGTTTGAGGTAGACATTGCGTCCTGTATCTAAGCTATAGCCAACATAAATACCCTCATTTTCGCCAAGCATTTGAGTAGCACCGAAACCAAGTCCAGCTAAGAAATCAGAGGTTACATACTGAATATAGTCATTCATATAACGCTTGCTTGATGGTAAAAATTCTTCATGTAAGCCCAGCATATCTCCAAATGGTCGTACCAACTTGACACTTAAATCGTCATAAAAATCTTTCACTTCATTACAACGACGTTTCAATTCGTCCAAGTCATTTGCGGAAACACGCACCACATAAGAGAGCTTATACATGGATTCCTTGCTTTGGTCTAAATTATTTTCCAGCTCATTGACACTTTCCAGAGCTTCCGCCACATTAGAGCTGGTTTCGTTATCACTTTGCCATGCGTGGTTATCTAGGTCTTTTAGTTCTTTCTTTTTATTACGAACGGTGCTTAGTGCTTTACGGTTTGCCACGATTTCCACATTCATAGAAGTATCAATCGGGAATGTAAATTGCTGTTGCTGGTAGTAGAAGATTTCAGAGGACGGAAAGTCCAATTCGCCGACAATGCTGTTGATGGTAAAGTACGCCACATAGACGGTTTCGTCTTCCTGTTGAATTTTTAGGTATCGCTGTTTTTCTTCCACCAGACAACGGGTCGGTTTAATAAGGTCATAATATTTAATCAGCGTTTCATTATCCAGCTTCTTCTTTGATAGATGGTACTCATAATCTTCATAAGCTGTACCTGTCTGTCCATAAAGATGTTCAATCAGATAGCCGAAGTCGTCCTTATCCAGTCTACGGATTTTGAAACGACGAGAGATTTTATTTTCCAAGAGCTTTTCCATCTTCTGAAAACGCAGGATTTCATCATTACTCATGCTGACAAAATCGCCCATTAGCTTATGGTTCACATCATAGACAAAATCAGACAAAGCATTTTTGGCTTCAACGGTAAGACTTTTCATAGAAAACTCTTGATCGTTGAGAAGCAACTTAAAGCCGATAAAGAAGCGGTAGTCCACTTGATTTTCGCCAATCATGGATATTAAAGCGTCTGTCTGTTGGTCGATTTTGTCATAGGCAATTACTTTGAGTTTGCCAGTTACTTCCTCTTTGGAACGTTCTTGTGCAGAACGTATGCTGGATTCTGTACTGATTTGTAGAGCATGAATCTTGCCATCACGATTTTGTGCGATAAGCTGTCTGAAAGAATCATGCACTTGTATTTTCTGTTCTGGACTTAGGAATGAGTAATTGTAAGGAATAAGCTCATAATAGGCGTAACATTCGCCATCTTTATTCCAGACCAGATTATTTTCAATGTATTTAATTGGATATGCCATAAAATTCACTCCTAACTGTCGTAATGGCTTCTTGTGGCTGGTTTCTGCCAAGGGTTACTTTTTTCCCTGCATAGGTCAGCTTTGGTCGCAGTGCATAAGCAATGACAGACTTCAAAAATCCATAAGGCTTTTTACCATCAAAGGTTTTTGTAGACATAAACCATGTGAAAGCCACAGGAATTCCAAAATATTTGAGAAATGCTCCCTCAATCATGGAAAGAGGTGGCAAGTTGCCAAGTATCATAACCGCAAACAGTGACACGACAAACCACGTCATTTGCGTAAAGGTTATGGGAAACGGAAGTCTAAAATCGTTGATGGAGTACAGCACTTTCTCAACAGACCAAATACTGGTATAGCTTCGTATTTTCTTCATAGAATCAATCCTTTCAATAGACGATTTCAAAAATCCCATAATTGGTTGTGATAAAAGTTCCCGAAATTTCTAAATCACGACCATAGGATTCGTAATCAATATAGTTTTGAAGACTGGTTGGCACTTCGCCCAATACTCCAGTTTCTTCAATGTAGTAACGTGCGACATCTGCCATATCATCACAATCCGAGTGAATGATAATATCCTCTTGATGTTCGCTTAGTTCCTCAATACTTGAAAAATGAGTGAGCAGAGCAGATAGCTCGGATTGTAGTTCCTCTGGCAACTCCGATACCATTTCCCATAGGCGATTGAGTTCGCCAATAGAAGTGTATTCGTCAACCGTAAAGGGTAACTCATAATCGTGAATGGCGTATTCCTCGTATTCATCATTCAAGCCGATTTTCTCTTTGACTTCTTCAAAATCAATGGGAAAGGTAAACCAAGCACCGACTAATTCTCCTTCATTGTATTTACCTAAGTTGGCAATATAGACTTGCATATCGTCCATGTGTTCACGTCCTTTCTTTGTAGAGATTCAAAAATCCCTACCGCACTTCGTTTGGTGTACCATTCTTTTGCGGAACATAAGAAAACCACTTATATTCCACAAAATAACGGTTTAATTTAAGCACCGATAATGCGATTAAATAGCTCTAATAAAATGTCTTTTACTCCAGCAGCGTTGAACACCAAGCCCACCGCAATAATCGCAATGATGAAAAAGCCAATCAGTTTACTAAACTCACGCTTGAAGCCAAGATACAAGCCAATTACAACGATTGCTAAAAGTACCAGTGATTGAGCATTTGATAGAAACCAGTTATAAAGGTTTTGTCCAAAATTCATAAAAATGTTCTCCTTTCTGTATGCAGTGAATTTGTATTTAAGTTATTTTTTTGTCGTTATCACGTCCTGTTCTTTTACCGACTGTTGCTTTAAAATCTGCTTGTGTCGGTCTGTCAGTTTCGCATGGTCGAGAATGTCTTTCACAACCTGCGTCTGGTTAATTTCATCAAGTGTAATAGCAACCTTTAAGGTCGGGGCGACTTGATGAGATAGCCAGTTTAGTGTCCTTTGGAAAGAGTAAGGCTCTGGTTTTGTGGTTAGCTTTAATCGTTCACGATTGTTTCCAATAAACCATGCCCATTCTTCATTGAGTTTCCAATCGGAACGTGCTTTTGAATCGTCCTTATCCACAAAGCGGATATACCGATTGATAATCTTAAAAGCTGTATGCTCTGGATTATCATAGACAAGTAAATCACGTACTGCATAATAGGCACGCTCATTTTTTAGTCGGATTTCAAAACGGTTTTTAACCTCTGCGTCTTCAATGGGAATATCATTTTTCTTGTACTGCTCATAGTCCTTTTCATAGATACAGAAATAGACTTCGCTTTGTAATGAACCGATATAAAGCGTGTTTCCCATACATTCCTTTTCATCTTTGCGTACCAGTTCGCCACTGCGATAGCTCTTGAAACTGCGGAACACCGAAATACACTCTTCCTGTAGGCATTTTTCCGTCAGTGTGGGAATATTCAAAATCCCTGTTTTATCGTTGATGGCAAGGTCAAGGCGTTTCATCACGCCACCAGCCACCAAAGCGTCCATAAAGAACTCATACCAGCTTCTTTGTTGTGCTAGAAGATAGCTTTCAAATTGTCTGCACCCACGACCTTTTAATTCCACCAGAACACCTTTGTCTATCTCATGAGAGCAGAGAACGAATATATCGCCTAAGGCATAATGTTCTGAATAAGAATAAAAGCCATAGTCTTCATGAAGAAAATAGGAAAGTTTCAATTGCAATATTTCTTCAACCACATGCTGTACGTCCATTGTGGGAAAGCGAATCCTTACATAGTCAAAGAGCATTTCAAGTGGGGCATCGGGATTGAAGCGTTCCAGAGTTTCCCAAAGGGATTGTTGCAACTCGTCTGATGGCTTAACCTTGCCAGTTTCAATGTCGCTAAGATATTGCCTTGTAATGCCTGTAGCAATAGCCAGTCGGTTTTGAGATAGCCCATAAGCCAACCGTTTTTCCTTTAAATGCTGTATCAAAGTTTGTTCATTCAGTTAAATCCCTCCAATTAAAAAAGGTATGTCAACTATTGAAGCTCATTTGACATACCACGAAATTTTCTAAACTCCTTGTAACCAAAGAATTTTCTGCTATTTTTTTGACTGTTTCCTGTCGATTTGTACCCCCCTGTTAGATACGGGGGGTTAGGTGCTGGCGTGGCTATCGCCACACCAGCCAGCAAGATCAGTCCACACCTGCGACTTTCGCTTCGCACGTCGCCTGCGTGGACTGTCTGCTGTTGGTTAGTTTTTTTATTTCCTCCAAAAAGTCATGACCTTTTGGTACTAAGGGAGTGTAAAATTCTGATATGACACTTGTTCCCACATCAACATAGCCACGACCTTTGATTTGTTTTAAGAAGAAATCTTTTTGTACATCACTGCCAAACATCATGCCATAGCCCATTTCAGACATTCTTCCAAGTGCCACTCTGAAATTAAACTGGTCACGGATTCCGTCGCCTAAATATTTTGCGTCTGGACGTTGACAAGCCAGTATTAAAAAGAAGCCAGCTTGACGACCTAACATGACAATCTGTTTGAGCTTGTTTAAGACTGCGGTATTTTCTTTATTTCCCAGCATTTCCATGAAAGCCACGTATTCATCAAAGATAAGAAAGTTTGCAGGAAGTCCTAAGTAGGCATAGTTCTCGCCAGTCTTATAGTTTTCCATCTCTTTCATAGCTTCACTTCGTGCCATCATTTCATCATAGAAACGGTCAATGCAGGAGAGCATATCTTCTTTTCTGTAGTAGACATTCCCCATCACAGAGCCTAAGTCGGCAAGGTCGGCGTTCTTTGGGTCAAGAATATAGAGCTTAGAATCTGTATAAAGCAAGGCTTCAATCAGTGTCAGTATAAAGTAAGTTTTACCGCCACCTGTACCACCAGCTATGAGCATGTGAGGGAGCTTGTCATATTCCCACCATACGTTTTCCATCAAGCGTAGTTTGCCATCTTTGGCTTGGACTTCATCAATAGAAATACGACTGGCGATGGTGTCATAGAGCAGGGTATATTCCACATAAGAATCTTTTAACTCTTTATCCGTCAGCTCACAGTACAATCCGCTTTCTAATTTCTTTTCCAAGTGTAGGAGCTGGTCTTGATATTTTCCTAGCGTGATTTCCACTCGCATCTGTATTAAACCATCTTTAAGGCGATAAAATATTTTGGGAAAGTAGGTTATCTTTTCCTTAGTACGACTGGACGAATCTTTGAAGAAGCCATCTGTTTTGACCTGTTCCGATTCATACCACTTGTTTTCAAGTACCATCTTAGCCAGCTTTTGACGGTGGTACAGTTGTTTTACTGTATCATATCTATATCTTTTGAATAGAAATGCCACCAGCAAGCAGACAAGAATTGCGACACTAACACTAATAACTAAATAGGGAATGTGAATCTTGTCTACTTGTGATAGGTTAAAGTCCTGCCAGTTAATCTGCTGGATTGTCTTCACATGAAACAGTCCGATAACCAGCAGGAAAATTGGCAGTAAGGACGCTACTGTAAAATGAAAGACTAAATCCTTGTCACTTGGGCGAATCCTTTTACCACGAATGCCAAACTGTTTCATGCGGGATTTCCTCCTTTCTCTCTAGTGGAAGTAGCATGACTATTTATCCGTGGCTGGCTCTTTTTTAGGTTGTGGCTGATTTTTAAAGGTACTGGAATCTTTCGTCAATACAATATCGTCTGCCTTGATATACCAGTCAACATCTGCCCCTCGGAAGGTAGCGGTAGCGACGGTATCTGCAACTGGATTGATGATTTCCACTTTTGCGTTATAGTCAAACTCTTTCAAAGGAACACTGGCAGGAATACTCACTTGAATCATACGTCCTTGCCCTTTGGATTTTAAATCATAGGTACGTTCTTTGATTTCATCTGAAACCGTACCGTCGTCATTTTGGATTCGTACTTCACGACGGAGTGCTGAAAACTTTAATTCTCCAAATGTAGCGTCTTTATCTAATACAATGCCATTAGGTAATCTCATCATTTTTCCTCTCTTTCTTTATTCTTTTATCATGTCGTCCGCATGTAAAAGGTAATTTGTGAATCCACGAGTACCAATTTTATAGCCCTCTGCGGTAATACGTGGATTGACTAACATTACACGTTCCTCAAAGCCGAAATGTTTTTCTCCAGCTTCAGCAGGAAGCACCACCACAATATCATCTGCTCTTTGAACGTCAGAATAGAGGTTGTAGCTTCGAGATAAGACAGTTAATTGTCCGTTGATTCTTCGCTGTTCTACTTTATCCTCGCCAGCAAATTCTAAATTGCCAAATGTTTTTTCCATGTTGGGAATCACAAATTTAAGTTCCATATTTTTACCTATCCTTTCTTTTTATTGTTTGATAAATCTTGTTTGTTTGATGGTCTTAAAGGGAGGGGAGCGACCTTTTGATTCTTGATTTTCTGTTTTCATAAGTTCACTTCCTTTCAAATATTGGGTAAAAAAATAGACACCTCATTTTTTGAAGTGTCTACCTATTAAATATTCAATTTTATTGGAAGTATCTTTGTATCTTCACTTTTCAAGGATAAATCGTCGTATCAAAGCTCATTCATAAGTAGTAAATTAGTAGTAAATTGAGTGGTTTTGACCTTGATAAAGTGTGATAAGTCCAGTGTTTATGCGGATAATTAGATTTTTATACTGTTTTTTTAGATAAAAAATCATAAATTTCTTGCACGGTACCCAGGGCCATCATTTCTTGGTCTTTGACAGTTTGTTTGAGATTTTGATAAATCTGACTTTCTCCTATCTCTCGCTTTGGTGCCTCTTTATTGACTGTCATGACACCATCTTTGATGGTCACAAAGCCTAGCTCTTCAAATACTTGAATCATCTTGACCAGCAAGATTTGTTGAATATTGAGATAGGCAGCCAAATCCTTGAGCTTATAGCGAATATCAAACTCTGGGAACTGGTAGATAGTCTTGTACAATTTAGCAAACTGCTCTCTAGTCCCATATCCTGTTAGATAGTAGGCCTTGTCAATATCATTTTTGAAATAAACAGCAGAGAAATGCTGTTCCTGAAAAATAGTTTTCAGCAGGGTAATATCCTCAGGAATGGTTTTCACTACAACAGCTTCACTAGTCTCTATATCTGGCACTTCTCCAGCAAAATCCAAGACTGGAACTCCTTCTGGCAAGACTGCATTTTTCCCACGAATGTTAAAGAGTTGAACACCCTCCACACGCGCATCCACCATCATCAACTGGAGGGCAGTTTGGCCATTCCATTGGTTGACAGACAGTTTTACTGCCAACTCTAGATTCTTGGTTTGAGAAAATTCTGTTGCCAATCGGCCTTGACCAAAGGCTACCACTTCAAAACTCGCCTCACCCTTGGAAATTTTCAGCTTGAGATGGGCGTTGCCTGCCCCCATAGTACGAGCACTTTCGACCTGAAAATCCTTGATATAAAAGACAGGTTTCTGATTGTCCATGCCAAAAGGTGCTAAACGTTCAAAACTTTTGACCGTTTCCAAGCTAAGCCCCTCCAAATCCAGTTCTTCATCTAAGTTTAACTTGTTCTTGCCACCAGCATCTGCGCCTTTTTCACGGACATAGTCTTCCAAGACCTGAGATAAATCTGAAAGTTTATCAACTTCCAGCGTCATTCCGGCTGCACCAGCATGACCTCCAAAAGCGATAAAGAGGTCTCGATGGGGATCCAGAGCCTCAAAAATATCCACTGCTTCCACACTACGAGCACTACCCTTGGCACGACCGTCCTCTATATTGAGAACGATGACTGTCTGCCCTAGTTCTTCCAACAAACGACCAGCCACGATTCCTAGAACTCCAGGATTCCAGCCTTCCTTGGCCAAGACCTGAACCTTCTTCTCAGGATCCACCATGGTCTTAGCTTCTTCATAAATAGACTGGACGATTTCCTTGCGCTCTTCGTTTTTCTGATGAATCATGAGGGCAATCTCATGCGCCTCCTCATCATCAAAGCCAGTCAGCAAATCAATGGCAGGATTGGGATCATCCAAACGGCCCAAGGCATTCAAACGAGGGGCAATCTGGAAACCAACCGTTTCTTCTGTTACTTCGTTAGCGGCAATCCCAGCCATATCCAGCATTTCTTGTAAACCAATGCGCTGAGTATGTCCCAACATCTCCAGACCATACTGAACCAAAATGCGATTTTCATCCGTCAAACTCACCATATCTGCAATAGTTCCGATAGCGACCAAATCAAGCAATTCCACTTGCACTTCTTCTAACAGGGCACAAGCCAGCTTGAAGGCCACTCCACAACCAGCCAAATATTTGAAAGGATAGTCCGCATCTGGATGCTCAGGATGGACAATCGCATAGGCATCTGGTAAGGTTTCAGGCATGGAATGGTGGTCAGTCACAATGACATCTACTCCCATAGACTGGGCCAATTCAATAGCCTCATGACCAGCAACCCCATTATCCACCGTCACAATCAAGGAAATTCTTTCTTGCTCGATAAAGTATTTATAAACACTGGCATTAGGTCCATAGCCATCAGTAAAACGATTGGGCAGATAAACCCGGCACTCGGCACCAAGCTGTTCCAAACTTTCCTTCACAATAGAAGCCGAAGTCATTCCATCCGCATCGTAATCTCCATAGATGAGAATATTTTCCCCTTCTTCAATGGCCTGACGAATCCGTTCCACTGCCTTGGCCATATCATGGAGCAGATAAGGGTCGTGCAAGTCCTCCAAAGAAGGTTCTAAAAACTTCTTCAGACTTTCTTGGTCCTGAATTCCTCTGTCAAATAATAACCGAGCCACCTCAGGACCCAGTCCAGCCTTCTTGGCTATCTTTGTAAAATCCGCATCTTCTACCTGCGGGGCAAACTGCCATTCATAAGTAGGTGTTATCAAAAAGACATCCACTCTTTCTAAGAATTCTATTGCTTCATTATAACATGATTTAGACGTTTTCTCTATCCAGATTGCTTTTTTATAAAATTTTAGTGAATTTTTTCAGATATGATTTGACAAGACAAATCTTTTGGTGCAGAATCATGTTATAAAATCTAATGCAAAGGAGACTCCTTATGGCTTTAGTAGAATTTGAACACGTCGAAAAATATTACGGAGACTACCACGCACTCCGCGACATCAATCTCCGTTTTGAAAAAGGACAAGTCGTTGTCCTACTCGGACCATCTGGTTCTGGAAAATCCACTCTTATCCGCACCATCAATGGTTTGGAGGCTGTTGACAAGGGAAGTCTTCTAGTCAATGGCCACCAAGTTGCTGGTGCCAGCCAGAAAGATTTGGTGCCTCTTCGTAAGGAAGTCGGCATGGTTTTCCAGCATTTTAACCTCTATCCGCATAAAACAGTGTTAGAAAACGTAACACTCGCACCCATAAAATTCTAGGAATTGATAAAAAGAAGCTGAAAAAACAGCTCAAAAATATCTGGAATTTGTAAATATGTGGGATAAAAAAGATTCTTATCCAGCCATGCTATCTTGTGGACAAAAACAACGAATCGCCATTGCTCGTGGACTCGCTATGCATCCTGAACTCCTTCTCTTTGATGAGCCAACATCTGCCCTTGACCCTGAGACTATCGGAGATGTACTAGCAGTTATGCAAAAACTGGCACATGACGGGATGAACATGATCATCGTTACCCATGAAATGGGCTTTGCCCGTGAAGTTGCTGACCGCATCATTCTCCCTCCTTTGACCAACCAAATTGTCAACCTCATCAAGAACACCTCAACAGTCGCTATCATCTCTGGAGTGGACTTGATGTTTGTGACCAAGTCTTGGTCAGCACTTAACGGAAACTACATTCCAGCCTTTCTAGGCGCTGCCCTTCTCTACTTTTCTCTATGCTTCCCTGTTGCCCAGTTTGGTCGCAAGATGGAACAAGCTAATAAAAAAGCCTATTCACTTTAGGAGGTTACTATGGAATCCATTTTAGAAGTTTTGACCCCAGATAACCTAGTCTTTATCTTTAAAGGATTTGGCTTGACCCTCTACATTTCTCTGATTGCCATCGTCCTCTCTACCCTTATCGGTACGGTGCTAGCTGTCATGAGAAATGGCAAAAATCCTGTCTTGCGCATTATTTCCAGCTTTTATATCGAATTTGTGCGCAACGTTCCCAACCTTCTCTGGATCTTTACTATCTTTTTAATTTTCAAGATGAAATCCACTCCAGCAGGAATCACTGCCTTCACACTCTTTACATCAGCGGCTTTAGCTGAGATTATCCGAGGCGGTCTCAATGCCGTAGCCAAGGGGCAGTACGAAGCAGGAATGTCACAAGGCTTCACTTCAGCCCAAATCCTCTACTACATCATTCTCCCACAAGCCATTCGTAAAATGCTGCCAGCCATCATTTCTCAGTTTGTAACCGTGATTAAGGATACCAGTCTCCTCTACTCTGTTATCGCCCTACAAGAACTCTTTGGAGCCAGCCAAATTCTCATGGGCCGTTATTTCGAACCAGAGCAGGTCTTCAGTCTTTATATACTGATTGCCCTCATCTACTTCAGCTTTAACCTAGCCATTTCTAGCCTGTCTCATATGCTAGCCAAACGTTGGCAACAAGCTGCAGAATAATACTCTTCGAAAATCTCTTCAAACCACGTCAGCTTCACCTTGCCGTATGTATGGTTACTGANNCTATCCACAACCTCAAAACGGTGTTTTGAGCAGCCTGCGGGCTAGCTTCCTAGTTTGCTCTTTGATTTTCATTGAGTATAAACAGCCACTCTCCAGTTCAATTGGAGAGTTTTTTATAAGAACAGAGATTTACACACCTAGATTTGACACCATACATTTTCTATGATAAAATGTAACAAATTCATTTACAACAAATCGAAATCTAAATGAAATGGAATTTTCTATGAAATCAATCAAAGGACTACTCTTTATCATAGCTAGTTTTATCTTGACTCTTTTGACTTGGATGAACACTTCTCCCCAATTCATGATTCCAGGACTAGCTTTAACAAGCCTATCTCTGACTTTTATCCTAGCCACTCGTCTCCCACTACTAGAAAGCTGGTTTCACGGTTTGGAGAAGGTCTACACCGTCCACAAATTCACAGCCTTTCTCTCAATCATCCTACTAATCTTTCATAACTTTAGTATGGGCGGTTTGTGGGGCTCTCGCTTAGCTGCTCAGTTTGGTAATCTTGCCATCTATATCTTTGCCAGCATCATCCTTGTCGCCTATTTAGGCAAATACATCCAATACGAAGCTTGGCGATGGATTCACCGCCTGGTTTACCTAGCCTATATTTTAGGACTCTTTCACATCTACATGATAATGGGCAATCGTCTCCTTACATTTAATCTTCTAAGTTTTCTTGTTGGTAGCTATGCCCTTTTAGGCTTACTAGCTGGTTTTTATATCATTTTTCTATATCAAAAGATTTCCTTCCCCTATCTAGGGAAAATTACCCATCTCAAACGCTTAAATCACGATACTAGAGAAATTCAAATCCATCTTAGCAGACCTTTCAACTATCAATCAGGACAATTTGCCTTTCTAAAGATTTTCCAAGAAGGCTTTGAAAGTGCTCCGCATCCCTTTTCTATCTCAGGAGGTCATGGCCAAACTCTTTACTTTACTGTTAAAAATTCAGGCGACCATACCAATAATATCTATGATAATCTTCAAGCCGGCAGCAAAGTAACCCTAGACAGAGCTTACGGACACATGATCATAGAAGAAGGACGAGAAAATCAGGTTTGGATTGCTGGAGGTATTGGGATCACCCCCTTCATCTCTTACATCCGTGAACATCCTATTTTAGATAAACAGGTTCACTTCTACTATAGCTTCCGTGGAGATGAAAATGCAGTCTACCTAGATTTACTCCGTAACTATGCTCAGAAAAATCCTAATTTTGAACTCCATCTAATCGACAGTACGAAAGACGGCTATCTTAATTTTGAACAAAAAGAAGTGCCCGAACATGCAACCGTCTATATGTGTGGTCCCCTTTCTATGATGAAGACACTTGCCAAACAGATTAAGAAACAAAATCCAAAAGCAGAGCTTATTTACGAAGGATTCAAGTTCAAATAAGTACTCATACTCTCCTGGGATTCCCCAGGAGAGTTTTTTATAGCCAAATGAAATAAGACCAGAGCGATGAAATTTTGGAATTCAAATCAATTGATAAGAATGTTTTATAGTGGAATGAAATAGGATACGAACAAATTGATTAGGAAAATCAAATGAATTTATAGAAATATTTTAGCAGTTATATTGTCCTGTTCTAGTTTCAAAACGCTATAGAAGCAGCATTGTGCTAGTCTAGATTCAGTTTACTATACTAAAACGAGTAGCTTGAAATCAAAAAACCCACCCTCACAGGCAGGTTTTATCTGTATTATTCAGCTAGATTATGCTTTACCTTCTGAACCGAATACGTCGATACGTTCTTCAACCGATGCTTGGATAGCTTTTACACCGTCAGCCAAGAATTTACGTGGGTCGAAGAGTTTTTTCTTATCGTATTCTGCTTCGTTTGCTTCGTAGTCACGAGCAAATTTACGAGTTGCGTTAGCGAATGCGATTTGGCATTCTGTGTTAACGTTAACTTTGGCAACACCAAGTTTGATAGCTGCTTGGATTTGCTCATCAGGAATACCTGAACCACCGTGCAATACGATTGGGAATCCTGGAAGAGCTTCTGTCAATTTTTGCAAGTGGTCAAGGTCAAGACCTTCCCAGTTTGCTGGGTAAGGACCATGGATGTTACCAATACCAGCTGCCAAGAAGTCGATACCAGTTTCAACCATTGCTTTAGCGTCTTCGATTGGAGCCAATTCACCTTTACCGATGATTCCGTCTTCTTCACCACCGATAGTACCAACTTCAGCTTCTACTGAGATACCTTTAGCGTGTGCTTTTTCAACAACTTCTTTAGCCAATTTAAGGTTTTCTTCAACTGGAAGGTGTGAACCGTCAAACATGATTGAAGTGTAACCAACTTCGATACACTCAAGTGCATCTTCGTAGTGGCCGTGGTCAAGGTGGATAGCTACTGGTACAGTGATACCCATTGATTCAACAAGGTTAGCAATCAAGTTGCGAGCAACTTTGTAACCACCCATGTATTTAGCAGCACCCATTGAAGTTTGGATCAAAACTGGAGCTTTTTTAGCTTCTGCTGCGCGCAAGATAGCTTGAGTCCACTCAAGGTTGTTTGTGTTAAATCCACCAACTGCATAACCGTTGTCACGAGCTGCTTGGACAAATTTTTCTGCTGAAACGATTGCCATTTTATCAGGCCTCCTGTATATTTTTATGGGTCACCCCATTTACATTGTTCATTTTATCACTTTTTGACAAAAAAATCTAGTTTTTCCCGTAGTTTCGATTTAATTTCTTCTAGCTTCATCCATGTAAACCCTTTCTATCTCTAGTCTTGGGCGACTTTTGGAAAAGCTATGAAGAAGGTTAAACGATTCTCCTCCATCTCGAAATGATAAGCTAATTTTTCATGTTCCAATAGACTCTTGACCACAAAGAGTCCCATCCCAGGCCCTTTGGGCTTGCGACTAGCATTATCAGAAAAAGACTGGGCTAGTTTTTCTTGTTCTTCTGAGCTACAGCTATTCTCGATAAAGAGTTCCCCTTCTCTTTCTCCAATACCAACCAAGCCACCTGGAACAGAGTGCTTGATTGCATTGCTGATGAGATTAGAAAGAATCAACTTCATAACTGATGGGTTTAGATAAGCCTGCTGATGGGTCAAACTATTGTCAATCTGGAGCTCTCTTTCCTTGGCGAGCAAGGCATAATCCTTAACCAGACTTTGTGTCATCTGGAGGAGGTCAATTTCTTCCCTATCATCTCGCAACTCCTGCACAGAAGAGAGGGAAAGTATCTGCAGAACATGGTGATTGAGTTCATCCACAATCCCCAAGGCAACTCCCAGATACTGGTCTCTATCCTTATAACGACCGATATTCTCTTTCATGTTTTCGATCAGGATTTTCAAACTAGCCAGCGGTGTTTTCAGTTCATGAGAAGCCCCTCGTAGGAATTCGACCTTCATCTTCTCCAGCTGGAGAATGGCTTCATTCTTGTCATGCAAGTCTGCAATGACAGTCAAAAGATGCTGGTAGAGGCTATTGATTTGTTCCTTGAGATCACCAATCTCATCCCTAGAATCCACGCGCAATCGCACTTGGGAATCCAGTTCCATCATTCTACGAGTCACCCGTTTGATTTCCAAGATCGGGGCAACAATGGTCCGAGCATAGATGTAGGCCACCAAGAGGGAAATTAGAAAGGATGCCAGCAAGGTATAGGGAAGAAATTGGAGACTGATTTGCTCTGCTTCCTTTTGCAAATCCATAGAAACCAGAAACTGGAGAGTCATGGTGCTACCATCTTGCGTTGTCACCTCACGCTCCTCAATAAAGAGAGAGGTGGTCTGACGGTCCGTATCCAGAGGAATGCTGTCCTTGACTTCTAACTTGTCCTCTGTCATCTCGCCCTTAACGACCCCCTTGATATCACTAGTCTGGGAATACAGCTCTAACACTTGCTCGATGCTCTGCCTATCCTTTCCTTCTAGGGACTTGGCAATAGCTGTCGCTTTCTGGCCAATGGTTTCCTGACGATGACTCAGATAAGTCGAGGGAAATAGAAAATAAATAGCTAAATGAAGGCAGATAACCAGAACACTAAATATCGAGAAGGTATAGATAAATATCTTTGTAAATAAACCTGTTCGTCTCATTTTCGCTCCAATTTATAACCAACATTGCGCACAGTGAGGATGCAGTCCAGGTCTAGTTTTTTCCGCAATTCCTTGATATAAACATCAATGACACGGTCAAAGGGAACCTCATCTGTCGCTTTCCAGACGGCATCGATTATCTGAGACCGAGTCAAGGCCCGGCCTTCATTTTTCACCAGATAGTCCAGAATTTCCAACTCTTTGGCATTGATAAGCACTTCTTGACCTGCTAGACTGGCACTGTAGCTCTCAAAATCCACCCTGGCATCTTTATAAGAGAAGATTCGTCCTGTATCGTAGTATCTCTTGAAAATTGCATCCACCCTCACTTTTAAGAGGGAGAGGGAGAAGGGCTTTTCCAGATAGCCATCTGCCAGAGAAGCAAAGGCAGTCATCTTGTATTCCTCATCCTGAAAGGCGGTCAGCATCAAGACAGGAACCTGACTGGTTTTACGAATCTCAGCTAGGACTTCTAGACCATTTAGCTTGGGCATCTGGATATCTAGTAAAATCAAGGCTACCTCATAGCTAGAAAATTGCTCCAAGGCTTCTTGCCCATCTGCAGCCTCAAGGGTTTCATAGCCACAATCCGTCAAATAATCACTGACCCCCTCACGGATCATCTCTTCATCTTCTACAATTAAAATTTTCATACTTTAACTGCTCTCTATTTTTTATTTTTCTTATACTCAATAAAAATCAAAAAGCAAACTAGGAAGCTAGCCGCAGGTTGCTCAAAGCACTGTTTTGAGGTTGTAG
>NZ_VMKU01000051.1:0-15306 GCF_013276315.1 Streptococcus sp. 2741
GTCAACGTCGCCTTGTCGTAGGTATCTTACTGACCAAGCTAGTGATGGACTTAGAATAGGTGATTTGGAGCGTCCTAGCGGCTAGGAAATGCTGATCATAGTCCTTTGATGAGGATAGGGTGTAACACTCGACTGTTGACCTAATTGATAGGAAGAGAATTACTATAAAATACTCAGCCTTCTATCATATATTTCGAAATGTTTGTGTAATCAAAATGTAATAATATTGTAACATTGGCACAGAGGATGTTGAGCATATATAAATGTAGTATAACTATTGTATCTTTGTTAAAAAATAGGTTGTATCAAAAGGCTTTACACATCTGTGCATATATATATAATGTCGCTTTTTTCTTGCATTTCCTGACTCTATACTATCAGCGGTGGGGTTGATTTGTATGTCAGAAGTGTTACTATATAATTGATATATTATCGTCTGTCGGCTTTTTGCGCGCTTTCTAAGCTCGGAGAAACCCTCAGGCGAGGAAAGGATTCACTTATGTTCAAGAAAAAGAATGATGGTAATGGAGAGAAAATTTTCCGTTATTCCATCCGTAAATACCATTTTGGGGCTGCTAGCGTTGCGGTTGCGGCTCTGATGTTCTTTGCAAATGGGGTGCAAGCGCAGGCACCTGCGGTATCTTCGGCAACAGCCAGTGATGTAGTTGCTGGATCTGCTGGAAATTCAGATGGGGAAGAGTCAGAGAAGGTCTCTCAGACTGAACCGTCGGCTGAGCTCCAGTCTACAAGGGAGTCAAACTCTCCAGAGACTAAAGCCGAGGACGCTAGTAAGGGGCAGGAAACAGCTGACCTTGCTCCTACCAAACCAGAGGCAAAACCAGCTGCTCAAGAAACTTCTCAATCAGAGAGAGTAAAAGAGCAAGACCAGGCTATATCTGCCGCTGATACGACAGTGGCAAAAAGTACCCAAGGCAATCTGCAAGCTTTGTTGGAAAAACTAACTCTTAGCTCCATGAAAGCGCTTCACGATGAAGTGGAAGCAGGTCTAGCAGCAGCTAAGGCTGTCTTAGAAAATCCAAAAGCGACGCAAGCGCAAGTTGATGAGCAAGTAAGAGCTATGGAAGAGCTGACGAGCCGTGTCAATCAAGCCTTGGAGCCATCGCTACCAAAATTGACAGACTTGGGTGAAGCAAGTTCGACAAATAATAAGCTTGTCGAACCAAACGGAACTGCAACTGAGCAAGCAACTGGTGGAAAGCGTCGTAAAAGAGGGGGAACAATCGAGCCTGGAGCAGTTGCGAACCAAGTTAGTCCAACTGATGGAGGAAAGGAAGCAGCACCTGAAGCCAACTCTCAATCTACTCCACGAGAACTCCCAACCTACACTAATACGACAGAAGGTGAAAACGGCGTCTATGGACTAAAAGATGAATTAGAGTCTATTGTCAAACGACTTAAAGAAAATCAAGCGTCGGAAGATAAAATCCAAGCAGCAAAAGCAGCAGCTGATAAGTTCAATGAAGCTTTTTCTAAGGGTGATACCATCAGCCAAGAAGATTTTGCCGCTGCCCTAGTCGACCTGAAAAAATCCCGAGACCTCATCGAAGGAGTGCTGGAAGAAAAATATGGTGAGGAAACTACAGCTGGAGGAGTAACTCCTCAACCACGTGATGGTGGCTACTCTGACTTTCGTAGTTCGAGAGTTACAAGAGCTGCAAGAGCTGGCGAAAACTACTCTGAAGCCTTTAGAACAGCTCAAGAAAGTTATTTTGAGAAATCAGGTGATAGGGGAAATTCTCCTTATGATAAGTATACCTATGTTTTCTATTCAAATAGAAAATATAGAGATAACTCAACGAAGCTGGTATCAGAGGCTGAAAAATATATTAAAGCTACAGTAACATCAACGGAAGATGGATTTCATTGGGATATTGAAATTAATAATCAGCACAGGAGATTACCGGGGAATACACAAGTTTGGTTTACTGTTCCTTCGGGTCAAGAATTTAAACACAATTCGGATGCTTTTAGCATAACAGAAAAAAGTGGAGGAACTACAACTAGATCTCCAAATACTAGTAGTATTTTAGAACTACTTAGAGACTCAAGAGCGCAATTTGGTAGGGTTACTAAAGGGACTACGACGTCTACTGGCGTTAATAATAGATTCACATTGAATCCAATGCCGTCTGGAAGTCTAAACGATTTGGCAAGGAGGGGACCTAGAGGAACCAATCCTTATGAGAGACGAGCTGAAAGCCGAGAAAATCAAAAGGTTTCAGATGGAAAGTTTGACATTATCAATTCAAGTAGAGGAGAGTTATACTATTTTGAATTGCCCAATAGTGACAGAAAATATAGATTGTCATTTAATACCGTGGGAAATAATGATGTTAAAAAACTGGTATATGCTTTTGGATTAAGAGGCAGAGAGGGGGCCGAATTATTTCTTGCAAACCAATGGCATGCCAGAACATATGCCGAGGCAAAAGGTGATGCTAAGGATGAAATAGAGAAAGCGAGACAACGTAAAAATGATAGCCTTGGTAAGAATGGAAGCCTTTCGTCTGTAGAGCGAGATGGTGCTACTGCAATAGTTAATACCTATGCACGTCAAGCTACACGCGATATTGAAAATGCCGACAGCCTTATTAAGGTGGATGATGCCTTGCACAAGGGGTTGGAAAATATTAACGGCGTGAACCCGATAGGGAAAGATTTGCCAAAAGAAGCTATCAAACAAGCCGCAAATACTAAATGAGGTGAGATAGACAAACAAGCAGGCTTAACAGATGAAGAAAAAGCTACAGCTAAGCGAACAGTAACAGAGAAAGAAACAACAGCAGTCTCAAACGTAGATACAGCAACAACAAATACAGCGGTAGATACAGCCAAAACTACAGGAGTTACTGAAATTAATAACGTTACAGCCACAGGAACTAAAAAACCTGAAGCAAAAGAAGCTATCAAACAAGCCGCAAATACTAAACGAGGTGAGATAGACAAACAAGCAGGCTTAACAGATGAAGAAAAAGCTACAGCTAAGCGAACAGTAACAGAGAAAGAAACAACAGCAATCTCAAACGTAGATACAGCAACAACAAATACAGCGGTAGATACAGCCAAAACTACAGGAGTTACTGAAATTAATAACGTTACAGCCACAGGAACTGCTAACACTCAAGCTAAGCAAGAACTACGCAGAAAAGCTGACGAGAAGAAAAACGCTCTAGCAGGAACTCCTCATATCACAAATGAAGAGAAGGAAGCCGCTAATCGTCAAGTAGAGGCAGCAGTTACAGCAGCGGAAGCTGAGATTGATAAAGCTAAGACACAAACTGATGTAGAGAATGCGAAGACTGCTGGTATTGCTGAAATCAATAAGGTCACAGCCACAGCAAGCGCCAACAATGGTGGCAACACCAACACCGGTGGTAACACCAACACCGGTGGTAACACTAACAATGGTGGTAACACTAATAACGGTGGCAACACTAATAACGGTGGCAATACTAACACCGGTGGCAACACCAACAATGGTGGCAACACTAACAATGGTGGTAACACTAACAACGGTGGTAACACCAACACCGGTGGTAACACCAACACCGATGGTAACACTAACAATGGTGGTAACACTAACAACGATGGCAACACTAACACCAGTGTGACACCACCAACCCGTAACCGGAGAAGTGTAACCTTTGCTGGTGGCACTCAATCGAGTCAAGAGAAACAGGTTGATAAATCCGTCTTAAGAGATTTGATTCAAGACTTGGAAACTCGTTTGAAAGACTTGGATGGTATTGATCAATCTGTCATCGACGCTGCGAAGGTCATTCTCGGAGAAGGTCAAGAAGCCCTTAGAAATGCTGACTTGACAGAGGCAGGCTTGAAAGAGATGACTGCCAAGGTCAAAGAAGCTCTCGAATCCTTGAAAGGCAAGCAAACGACTAAGGATGAAGAAACGAAAGAAACAAGCAAAGAGCAAGGTCATCTTCCATACGGTACCATGATTGCTAGCCTGCTCGCCCTTCTTGGTCTCCTTCTCTTCCTCATCGCTCGTCGCAAGAAAGAGTCAGAACTCAAGAAATTGACCAAGGAATTGACTAAGGTTCTGCAAGAAAGCGACCTTACAAGTGTAGATGTTAAAGTCCTCGACCAAGCACGAGAAGCTCTCACTCAAGCGGTTGCCTTCCTAGCGAAGGAGAAAGAGTCTGACCACACAGAAGAGGAGTTGATTGAGAAACTCAAAGCTATTCTTGCTCAGTTAAGATAAGCAATGCTTAGATGAGTCGGAAACTAGCTAGAATAGTGATTGATAGAATGTTGGAAAAACTCAATTTGAGGTGAACATTCAGAAAATCTTTCTTTTTGTCTATCCTCTTTGGGCTATTTTTCCCTTATTTCATAAACATTTCATATTTGGATTTTATAATAAGATATAGCTTTCCAGTTTTTACTATACTTTGATATTCAAATATGTTATACTATGATTATCAAAGTAAATGAAAGGGGTTAGGAACATGACGCCAGAAGAAATGTACCTGACAGATCGATTGGATGTACAGATAGCTCATTTTTTAAAGAAAAGTGTTCAACATCGTAGACGCTATAAGGTATTAAAAATAACAGAAATCGTGGCAGGTTTTCTCATAGCTGTCTTTTGTGCTATTCCTATGCCAGGTGATCGCTACCGTTTGATTTCGGTTGCCTTGTCCAGTTTAGGCTTGCTGTGTGAGGGGATTCTCAATTTGTATAATGCCAAGGAACACTGGATTTCTTACCAAAAAACTGCGCAACTCCTGGAGAGAGAAAAATTCCTCTATCAATGTCAAACAGAGAAGTATGCAGGAAAAACCAAGGCTTTTGCCCTATTTGTCAAGACATGCGAAGGTCTTATCTCAGAGGAAATCAACCAGTGGGAAAGTATCCAGTCAAAAGAAGTGGCAGCTAGTGCAGATGCTCCAGAGAAAAAAGAGTAGGAGGTGGAGGAAATGTCTCAATCCAGCTACCTATTGCCCTTGCTCTGGTTAAAAAAAGAAGCCGATAAGGAAAAGATGAGCGCGACTCAGTGCCAGATATTTTTCTTTTATTATCAACTATTTGAACTCTTATTTGCTAGAGAAAGCGACTTGGGAGACTTATGTCTGGGAAGGCAAGGTTTTTATTTCTCGCAGTTAGAGAAAGATTTGCTTTCTGGAGTTTCCCAATTTCTAAAAAATTTGGAGGGAAAAGGGACTCTCAAGGCTAATCAAGAAGTATCAGCTCGCAAAGCCCTTTTTCTAGCCTTGACAACTAGCCAATCAGATTGGCAGGAGTTAGCTCCTGTTTTTGATTTTTATCAGACTATCGGGAGGCTTGAACATCCTTCTCTCTTGAGTTCTCAGGACAGACAAGATCTGATGTGGATTTACCAGTCAGCTTTGGAGAAG
The DNA here is from genome assembly GCF_013276315.1 of Streptococcus sp. 2741. Taxonomy (NCBI): domain Bacteria; kingdom Bacillati; phylum Bacillota; class Bacilli; order Lactobacillales; family Streptococcaceae; genus Streptococcus; species Streptococcus sp. 2741. The sequence goes on from NZ_VMKU01000051.1 coordinate 5,397, forward strand.
GATTATAGTGTCAAGGTAATTGGCGACAAGCATTTTGTATTGAAGAGACAAGATGCTACTAAATTGACAACGCGCCAAACTCAAACTTTGGAAGCACTGAGTCAATCAGAAGACTTGGTCAATCCTGTCTATGTTACATTAGGAGAAAAGGGGGTGCTCTTGCTTGATTAAGAGAGGAGATGTTGTAGCTCTTTATTTGCCTTTTCCAAGTATTAGTAGCGATTTGGCTGTGAAGAATCATATGTATATCTGTATTGACAACAGCATGACTAAAAACAAAGAGTTGGTTAAAAATCAGACCTTCAAACCAGCTCTCTTGACCAGACGTTTGGTCAAGAACTTTATGATAGAAGATCCGGATTTAGCTCGTAATCCTTTTACAAGACCAACCTTGATTGACTTAGATAAGGTATTTATGTTAGATAATACGGTCATTCCGACTTCTTATCTAGCCAGACGGCGACGCAATGTCTCAGAAGAATTATACGAGGAAGTTTTGGATCACTTAGTCCAACCACGGCTGATTTCGCTGAACAAGTCTGAGTTTATGCAACTCAATCCAGGAACTTATTAGGAGGTAGAAGATGACAAATAAAGCAGTAAATGACTTTATACTAGCTATGGATTACGATAAAAAGAAACTCTTGACCCATCAGGGAGAGAGTATTGAAAATCGTTTCATCAAAGAGGGGAATCAGTTACCCGATGAGTTTGTTGTTATCGAAAGAAAGAAGCGGAGCTTGTCGACAAACACAAGTGATATTTCTGTGACAGCTACCAACGATAGTCGCCTCTATCCTGGAGCACTTCTCGTAGTGGATGAGACCTTGTTAGAGAATAATCCCACTCTTCTTGCGGTCGATCGTGCTCCGATGACTTATAGTATTGATTTGCCTGGTTTGGCAAGTAGTGATAGCTTTCTCCAAGTAGAAGATCCCAGCAATTCAAGTGTTCGCGGAGCGGTAAACGATTTGTTGGCCAAGTGGCATCAAGATTATGGTCAGGCCAATAATGTCCCAGCTAGAATGCAGTATGAAAAAATCACGGCTCACAGCATGGAACAACTCAAGGTCAAGTTTGGTTCTGACTTTGAAAAGACAGGGAATTCTCTTGATATTGATTTTAACTCTGTCCATTCGGGCGAAAAGCAGATTCAGATTGTTAATTTTAAGCAGATTTATTATACAGTCAGCGTAGATGCTGTTAAAAATCCAGGAGATGTGTTTCAAGATACTGTAACGGTAGAGGATTTGAGGCAGAGAGGAATTTCTGCAGAGCGTCCTTTGGTCTATATTTCGAGTGTTGCTTACGGGCGTCAGGTCTATCTCAAGTTGGAGACTACGAGTAAGAGTGATGAAGTAGAGGCTGCTTTTGAAGCTTTGATAAAAGGAGTCAAGGTGGCTCCTCAGACAGAGTGGAAGCAGATTTTAGACAATACAGAAGTGAAGGCAGTTATTTTAGGGGGCGACCCGAGTTCGGGTGCCCGAGTTGTAACAGGCAAGGTGGATATGGTAGAGGACTTGATTCAAGAAGGCAGTCGCTTTACAGCCGATCATCCAGGTTTGCCGATTTCTTATACAACTTCTTTTTTACGGGACAATGTAGTTGCGACTTTTCAAAACAGTACAGATTATGTTGAGACTAAGGTGACAGCCTACAGAAACGGTGATTTACTGCTGGATCATAGCGGTGCCTATGTTGCCCAATATTACATTACTTGGGATGAATTATCCTATGATTATCAAGGTAAGGAAGTCTTGACTCCTAAGGCTTGGAACAGAAATGGCCAGGATTTGACGGCTCATTTTACCACTAGTATTCCTTTGAAAGGGAATGTTCGCAATCTCTCTGTCAAAATTAGAGAGTGTACTGGGCTTGCCTGGGAATGGTGGCGTACGGTTTATGAAAAAACCGATTTGCCACTAGTGCGTAAGCGGACGATTTCTATTTGGGGAACGACTCTTTATCCTCAGGTAGAGGATAAGGTAGAAAATGATTAGGCTCGTGATGTTAAAATGAGTCTATCAAACAGGGTCTGTAAGAAAAAGTAAAAAGGGTAGTGAAACTCCTTGCTATACAGGGAATTAGCTACCTTTTGCTTGTTTTAGAAGTGCCGTTGTACTAGTCTAACTTCAGTATCATGTGAAATCAAAAAGAGCATACATTTCTGTTTCAGGAACACATAAATTACACTCTTCGAAAATCTCTTCAAACTACGTCAGCCCTATCTGCAACCTCAAAACAGTGTTTTGAGCAACCTGTGGCTAGTTTTCGAGTTTGCTCTTTGATTTTCATTGAGTAATAGATGTTTGGTTAGAAATTCTTCTATTGATTTCTTAGAATACAATAGCGCCTATAAGAACTGTTGAATTTCAAAGTATTTACTTGAACTATGATATGTCTGGAGTAGACTGTCAATAAAAGGTGCAGTATGATTGTTTTTGTCGATTATATCTACAAACTCTAAACAGTAGTTTGAGCGGACTTTGTCAAACTTGGTAGAAACTTTCTATTTTCAGATAATGGTCTAGTTTGTTTTTTGAATGTTGATAAGGATGGAAAGGCAAGACCATCTTGGCAACAAAAGTGCTATCCTAGTTGGATTTACTGAATAAAATCCATTTCCTCTAGTGAAAATCGAAAAAACTTGTGTTATAATAAGAAAGATTAAAATGTGAAAAAAGGAGATTCCTAATGGGACGTAAATGGGCCAATATCGTAGCCAAGAAAACGGCTAAAGATGGAGCTAACTCTAAAGTATATGCAAAATTTGGTGTAGAAATCTATGTAGCAGCTAAAAAAGGTGATCCAGATCCAGAATCAAACTCAGCTTTGAAATTCGTTATCGACCGTGCTAAACAAGCCCAAGTGCCAAAACACGTTATTGATAAAGCGATTGATAAAGCAAAAGGAAACACAGACGAAACCTTTACAGAAGGACGTTACGAAGGTTTTGGACCAAATGGTTCTATGTTGATCGTGGATACTTTGACTTCAAATGTCAACCGTACAGCGGCTAATGTCCGTGCAGCTTTTGGTAAAAACGGAGGAAACATGGGCGCTTCAGGTTCGGTTTCATACCTCTTTGACAACAAGGGAGTTATCGTATTTGCAGGTGAAGATGCCGATGCAGTCTTTGAGCAATTGCTTGAAGCAGATGTGGATGTGGATGATGTAGAAGCAGAAGAAGGTACAATCACAGTTTACACAGCTCCAACTGACCTTCACAAGGCTATCGTTGCCCTTCGTGAGTCAGGTATCGAAGAATTCCAAGTGACTGAATTGGAAATGATTCCTCAGTCAGAAGTGGAATTGTCAGGCGATGACCTTGAAACCTTTGAAAAACTTTACAGCGTTCTTGAAGACGACGAAGACGTACAAAAAATCTACACAAACGTAGACGGGTTCTAAATTAACCTAGCAAACATGATCCTAAGTGAAAAAATCACTTGGGATTTTTTAAATCAAAAAAATAGTTCTCTAGGAAACTTTTTCTTGACATCTCTTTTCAAAGTGGTAAAATAGTTCTCACGGAAACTTATTTAGTTCCTAGGGGAACTAAATGTGATAGTTAGAAAGGAGTTTGTATGGACAAACCGATGTTAGTCTTTAAGCGTTTTGGTCATCAGATTCACCTCATGGTGCAAAAGGAAGCCAAACGTTGTGGTATTGAATTTATGGGTGGGCCTCAAGGTCAGGTTGTACGTTTTTTGGATAATCGTGAGAAAAACCAAGACTTGGTCTTGATTAAAGATATCGAGCAGGAACTCAATATTACCAAGTCTGTTGCTAGTAATTTGGTCAAGCGTATGGTGCAAAATGGTTTGGTGGAATTGGAGGAGAATCCCAGCGATAAGCGGGCTAAATTTGTTCGTCTGACGAACAAAGCACGTTCTCAGATGCAAGAGGTTAAGGCTTTTTTTGAACGCATAGACAAGCAGTTGATGGAAGACATTGATGAAGATGAATTACTGATTTTTGAGAAAGTTCTCGGTCAACTACAGGCAAATATCAAGGGAATAGGAGGAGAGAATGAAGAAATTAGCCAAACGAATTAGTAGAAAAGAATGGGGGATGATTTTACTAGCCATTCTCTTTACTTGCTTTTCGGTCTATCTGGAGTTGGAAGTGCCGACCTATATCTCGAAAATTACGGATTTGCTAGGTAGTCAAGGAACTAATTTAGATGAGTTGTGGCAGCCGGCGAGTATGATGGTGGGAATGTCCTTTCTTGCCTTCTTGTCCGTAGTTGCAGTTGGATTTTTTGCATCCCGAGTGGCGGCTTCTTATACTAGTAGGCTGAGAAGTGATATTTTAACCGAGTTTTGGATTACTCGCAGACAGAGATTAAGAAATTCTCTATTCCCAGTCTTTTAACTCGTACCACCAATGATATTACTCAGGTTCAGATGTTGATTACTATGGGCTTGCAAGTGGTTACGCGTGGTCCAATTATGGCTATTTGGGCTATCGGGAAGATTTTAGGTCATTCAGAATACTGGCTCTGGGCCGTACTTGTGGCAGTGATTGTCAACGTTTTAATGACAACAGTCTTGATGACGCTAGCCTTTCCGAAACAGTCCTTGATTCAAAGTCTGACTGATAAACTGAACAGTATCACTCGTGAGAGTTTAACAGGTATTCGTGTCGTTCGTGCCTATAATGCGGAGGATTACCAAAATGAAAAATTTGCAGCAGCAAATGATGAATTGACACGCTTGAATTTGTTTGTCAACCGTCTTATGGCCATTTTAAATCCCATCATGATGGGGATTTCAAGTGGTTTGAGTGTGGCGATTTACTGGATTGGGGCCTATGTAATCAACGATGCTGCTGCGACAGCGCGTCTGCCTCTCTTTAGTGACATGGTTGTTTTCATGTCTTATGCCATGCAGGTTGTCATGGGCTTCCTTCTCATGGGGGCGCTCTTCATCGTTCTTCCCCGAACCATGGTCTCTGCTAAGCGGATTAATCAAGTTTTAGATTTGCATTCTTCTATCCAAAACCCTGCTCAAGTGCAGCTGGCTGATGAAAACCTCAAAGGTCAGGTCGAATTTAAGGATGTGACCTTCCGCTATGCGGCAAATTCGGAGGCAGTTATCGAGCATGTTAGCTTTAAAGCAGAAACTGGCCAAACAGTGGCCTTTATTGGGTCAACAGGTTCTGGTAAATCAACTCTGGTCAATCTGATTCCACGTTTCTACGACGTGTCAGAAGGAGAAATTCTGGTGGACGGTGTCAATGTTCAAGACTATGACTTGAATGATTTGCGCAACAAGGTTGGTTATATTCCTCAGAAAGCGGTTCTCTTTTCAGGTGATGTTAAGGGCAATTTGGACTTTGGACAGAGTCAAGAAACACCACTTAGTGAGCAAGCTATGTGGCAAGCCTTGGAATTGGCCCAGTCTAAGAACTTTATCGAAGACAAGGAAGCGGGCTTAGCATCAGAAGTGGCCCAAGGAGGAACCAACTTCTCAGGTGGTCAAAGACAGCGTCTGGCCATTGCGCGTGCCTTGGCTCGGAAACCAGAAATCCTCATCTTTGATGACTCCTTCTCAGCCTTGGACTACAAGACAGACCGTGTCCTACGCCAAGAGTTAGCAGAGAAAACCAAGTCTATGACCAAGCTTATCGTCGCACAGCGTATTTCAACGATTATGGATGCTGATTTGATTTTGGTCTTGGATCAAGGAAAAGTCGTGGGACAAGGCACCCACAAGGAACTTCTAGCAAACAACGAAGTTTACCAAGAAATTGCCTATTCACAACTATCGAAGGAGGAATTGGAACATGGAAAATAAGAAAATGTCTCTCTGGAAACAGAGTAAACCCTATCTTGCAGGCCTCCAGTTTGCCCTTCTGATAGCCTTTCTAGCAACAATCGTATCCAATATCATTACTGTATATGGTCCAACCCGCATCAAGGAAATGACTAATATTATTGCCAGTGGTCTGGAAACAAGTGTGGATGTCGCGGCGGTTGCAGCCATTGGTAGTTTTTTGGTCGTCATCTATGTAATTAGGCTTCTATCAAATTATTTGCAGGCCTTTCTGTTTACTACAGTCATTCAACGTTTTTCAGAGCGTTTGAGAAGAGCTATTGCAGAGAAAATCAATAGCCTACCATTGGGATATTTTGATGGACACTCTCAAGGAGATACCTTGTCTCGTGTAACCAATGATGTTGACACTGCAGCCCAGTCCCTCAATCAAAGTCTGGGAACAGTTCTTTCATCTAGTTTATTGGTCGTGGCAGTCTTGGTAACCATGTTTGGGATGAACTGGATTTTAGCCTTGGTGACGGTTGTTTCAACCCTTGTTGGATTTGCATTTGTATCCATCTTTATGGGCAAATCACAGGGCTTCTTTAAGAGTCAGCAACAGGATTTGGCGGCTGTCAATGGCTATGTGGAGGAAATGTACTCTGGCCATAATGTGGTGACCAGTTACAATGCTATCGAGAGCACGAAAGAAGAATTTGCGAAATTAAACCATCGTCTGTATGACAGTATCTGGAAATCTCAGTTTATTTCAGGGATTATGATGCCGATTATGATGTTTATTGGGAACTTTAGCTATGCCTTGGTGATTATCGTTGGTGCGGCCTTGGCTCTGAATGGGCAGATTAGTATCGGGATTATCGTTGCCTTTATGGCCTATGTTCGTATCTTTTCTCAGCCTCTTTCACAAATCGCTCAGGGGATTAGTAGTCTTCAGCAGGCTAGTGCAGCCATGGGACGTGTCTTCGAATTCCTAGCTGAAGAGGAAATGGAAGACGAATCCCATAAAGAAAGGCAATTGAGCGATATGAAAGGTCAAGTAGTCTTTGATCGAGTCTCCTTTGGTTATACACCAGAGCGAACTATTATCCATGACTTTTCTGCGACAGCTCATGCAGGTCAAAAGGTTGCCATTGTCGGACCGACCGGAGCTGGTAAGACAACCATTGTCAATCTTTTGATGAAGTTCTATGAGATTGATAAGGGGAGTATCCGTATCGATGGTGTGGATACCAAGGATATGAAGCGTTCGGAAGTACATGATGCCTTTTCAATGGTCTTGCAGGATACTTGGCTCTTTGAAGGTACTATCCGAGATAATCTCATCTATAACCAAGAGGGGATTAGTGATGAGCGCGTGATTGAAGCCAGCAAGGCTGTAGGGATTCACCACTTTATTATGACCCTACCAGATGGTTACGATACCGTCTTGGATGATACAGTGACCTTGTCTGTCGGACAAAAACAACTCTTGACCATTGCTCGTGCTTTGCTGAAAGATGCGCCACTCTTGATTTTGGATGAGGCGACCTCTTCTGTTGATACACGGACGGAGGAGTTGATTCAGAAAGCCATGGATCATTTGATGGAAGGCAGAACGTCCTTTGTCATCGCCCACCGCTTGTCAACCATCCGTAATGCTGATTTGATTCTTGTTATGAAGGATGGTAATATCATCGAGCAAGGCAATCATGATGAGCTGATGGCGCAAGCTGGTTTCTACGCTGACCTCTACAACAGTCAATTTACAGAAGACGAAGCAGAATAATAAATCGAAAGAAGGCTTGACGGCCTTCTTTTTCTGCACTATACTAGAAGACAAGTGCTTCCCTATAAGCAAAATTTGAATAAGTGATGAGAAAATATATGAAAAATTATCAAGAATGGTATGACCACGTTGCTGGTAAGATTGAAAATAGACCTATCTTTCTGAGATTGTTAAGAACTTTCAATCGGTTCATGACGGTAGTTATGCCTATGATTTATCTAACCTTGTTAGCTACTACCTATCTCCAAGAAGGACTTGGGAAACAGGTCGGAATCTATTTGTTTATTCCTGCATCAGGTTTTGTGATTTTATCCTTTCTTCGTAAGAAAATCAATGCCTCTAGGCCTTATGAGGAATGGGATATTAAACCTTTGCTTGACAGAGATAGCCCTGGTCAGTCTATGCCCAGTCGTCATGTCTTTTCAGCAACCATTATCTCCATGGCTTGCTTACATGCTAGTTTATCTGTAGGGGTTATCTTGTTGGTCTTGTCAGCCCTCCTCGGTCTAGTGAGAGTCTTGGGTGGAGTGCATTTTCCCAAGGATGTAGTGGTTGGCTATATTTGTGCTCTTGTGTGGGGTGTGATTTTCTTTCTATGTTGACCTGTAAGTTAAGGTGGTCCTACAACCACTTACGGGTCTAAAGTAACCACTTGCTTTTTTGCTCTTGTTTTCTTATTTTAGCTTTGATATAGTAGAGTCAGAAAGGAGATGGAATGAAGTTACGAATCGAAATTGACAGCAATTTAGAGGAAACTGAAATTGTCATCAAGGCAGCGGCTTTGACAGATGAGATTGCGGATTTACAGCGGCTCTTGCAAGAGTCCAAGTCTCCTCGGTTGATTTTTTACAAGGGGACGGGCGAATATTATCTGGATTTGTCGGAAATTCTCTTCTTTGAGACGGAAGGTAGCAAGATTTACGCCCATACCCAGAAAGATGCCTACGAGGTTCGGCTTAAACTCTATGAGTTAGAGGCTATCCTTCCTCGCTATTTTAGTCGGGTATCCAAGTCGACTATTGCAAATATCCGTCAGGTTTACTCGGTGGACAAGTCCTTTTCAGGAACGGGCACCATTTCCTTTTATCAGACCCACAAGGAGGTTCATGTGTCACGGCATTACCAATCCCTCCTAAAAGAAAATCTAAGAAACATGAGGTAAGAACATGAAAAAGAAAGCATTTGGTATTGTGTTGCTAGTATTGGCAGCTTTAATATTAGTACAAGGAAATTTTGGAATCCCTTCTCTAGGAGGGCACATTTGGCCCTTGATTGGTATTACTTTTTTTGCCTACCAATCAGTTGGAGCTTTGTTGCGTCGCCACTTAACTTCAGCCTCTTTTACAGTTCTAGTAGCCTTAATGATTGCTAATCATTTTTATGACATCTTACCTATTCCAAATCAGTCATTGTTCTGGGCTAGTATTTTGATTGTAATGGGTGTCAGCGTACTCACTCATTCTAACAGAACTTGGAATGGGAAAAAATGGTGGTATGATGGTGAAAAAAACATTCTTGTAGATAAGGAAGTTGCTTTTGGGACTGGGACTTTCTACAAGCAAAACCAAGAATTGGTAGAAGACCAAGTAGAAGTTGGTTTTGGCAATGCCAAGATATATTATGACAATGCAGAGATTTTAGGAGATACCGCAACCCTGAAGGTGGAAGTTGGTTTTGGCAATGCAGTTATCTATGTTCCCCAACATTGGAGAGTTGATTTGAAGGTGGAAACTTTCTGTGGTGTAGCCAAGGCAGATGCCCCTCTAGCCCCAACCAGCAAAACCTTGATTATCCGTGGGGATGTGGCTTTTGGAAAGTTGGAGGTTGTCTACGTTAAATAAAAAAATCTTCACTTAAACCATCCAAAATAGACGTACTAAGAGTAGGAAATTGATGCCTTGCTCTGATTTCAGTTCTATGGTTGTTAGACTTTAAAAAATGAAATGTTGCCTTTAAAAGTTGTATATTTTTCGATGTTTTGACTCTTACGTTTGATGTATCTATGTCCTACAGCGTGGATGATGTAGTATCAAATGCTTTTAAAAAATGAATGATATTGGACAGTTTTTTTGGCCTCTAATTGCTCAGGAGCCATGAAAGCAAGCACTTGGGTTTATGACAAGGGAGAATGGTATTATGTAAGTTCTTATGTTGCCATGCTAGCGAATGATTGGGTTAAAGACAATGGTAAGTGGTATTATCTAGCTTCATCAGGTAAGATGCTTCGCAATACCTACACACCTGATGGTTATTACGTTGGCAACTTAGGTGCCTGGCAATAAGAATAATACCCTTCGAAAATCTCTTCAAACCACGTCAGCTTCATCCACAACCTCAAAACACTGTTTTGAGCTGACTTCGT
>NZ_VMKU01000052.1:0-16025 GCF_013276315.1 Streptococcus sp. 2741
TGGGCTATCTTGAAAAAAGAAAGTAACAGATTTATTAAGGGAAGTCCCAACTATTTTTGAATGTTTGGAACGCTTTTTTAAAACTAAATGACTATATAACTAGTTTTTCGCAATTTTTGAGACAGAAATGTGATTTTTGTGATAAAGTTCTATCATTACAAGTTCATTTGTGGTAATATGGAATAAATCATTTATGTATCCTTTCAGAAATGTGCTGTTTCTCTGAATATAAATGTCTTTTTCTCTTTAACTTAATTTTACAAATTGCTAAAGTCATTTAAGGACAGATTTTTGAACAGTTGCTAGAAATGTAGAGGTATTGACCATGTATCAAAAGTTACTTAGAAAAATAGCAGAAGAAAAACCAAGTTATAACCAGGAAGAAATCCAGTGGCTACTTGATCATTTGGGAGATCCTTCTCCAGAAATTCGTGATGACCTTGTTTTTACAAGCTTTGCTAGAGGGATTCAGGAAGAGCTATTTACACAGGAACAATTTCATTTCATTGCTGAAGGGATTTCATCTGATGGAGGGTTAGATAAAGATATTGATAAGGTAGGCCTGTCAACCCTTGAACGTTCTTTTAGGGCGCTTATTTATGCAAATCTCTTGTCTGCAGATGCCAACCAGCAATCGATTTTTTATCAGGAATTAAATGCAGGAATTCGTAATGTCCTTTTAAATCAAGGTTTGTATTATCTTTCAAAAGAAAAGGATACAACGGGTTTTTCAAGTCAGTATGGTTGGGTTCATGCTTTTGCACATGGAGCCGATTTACTGACAGAGGTGGTTTGTCATCCCAACTTTCCTAAAAACAGAGTTCATGAAGTATTTGATATACTTGGCCAACTATTTAAAAGAGTTTCGATTCGCTTTACAGATGATGAGGATTGGCGTTTAGCAAGAGTGATCTATGAACCTATTTTACAAGGGAAGTTAGCGCAAGAGCAAGTAGCTTCTTGGATAAAAGCTGTTGACTTTCCGATAGAAGAAAGGGAAGATTTTTATAAATTTTCCAACTTCAGATCCTGTCTGTTGGAAGTCTATGTCCAACTTGACCAGAGAAATAGTTTACAAGATGACTTGAAAGAAGCTATTCAATCTTTTCAATATTAGGTATTGCTAGTAGTTCTATGATTTTCAAAAAATTTCCAATCAATTTTCTTGAAACCCTTTCCTACTTTTGATAGACTAGTATCTAGTTTTTGAAAAAAGGAGAAAGAAAATGAAAAAATTTGTTGCTGAGTTAATCGGTACGTTCATGCTTGTATTCGTCGGGACAGGAGCTGTTGTTTTTGGAAATGGTCTTGATGGCCTAGGTCACCTTGGAATCGCCTTTGCCTTTGGTTTGGCAATCGTGGTGGCAGCCTACTCAATCGGAACTGTTTCAGGTGCTCACTTGAATCCGGCTGTTTCGATTGCTATGTTTGTAAACAAACGTTTGTCATCTTCAGAACTTGTAAACTACATACTTGGACAAGTAGTTGGAGCTTTCTTAGCATCTGCTTCTGTCTTCTTCCTCTTGGCTAACTCAGGTATGTCAACTGCTAGTCTTGGTGAAAATGCCTTGGCAAACGGTGTCACTGTCTTTGGTGGTTTCTTGTTTGAAGTCATCGCAACTTTCTTGTTTGTCTTGGTTATCATGACTGTGACTTCAGCAAGCAAGGGAAATGGCGCGATTGCTGGTTTGGTAATCGGTTTGTCCTTGATGGCGATGATTCTTGTCGGATTGAACATTACTGGGCTTTCAGTAAATCCAGCTCGTAGCTTGGCACCAGCTGTTTTGGTAGGTGGCGCAGCCCTTCAACAAGTTTGGATTTTCATCCTTGCACCAATCGTTGGTGGGGTTCTTGCAGCCCTCGTTGCAAAAAACTTCCTTGGAACAGAAGAATAATTGAAAAACAAAAAGCCTTGCTCCTCATCTAGAGGAACAGGGCTTTTTCGTATGATACTCTTCGAAAATCTCTTCAAACCACGTCAGCTTCCATCTGCAACCTCAAAGCAGTGATTTGAGCAACTTGCGGCTAGCTTCCTAGTTTGATTTTTGATTTTCATTGAGTATGAGTTTAACGATTGTCAATTTTCTCTGGATAAAGGTCGTGTTGGAAGAGGCGTTGTTCTGCCAAGCCTTCATACTTAGTTCCAGGCTTACCGTAGTTGTAGTAGGGGTCGATTGAAATGCCACCGCGCGGAGTGAATTTTCCCCAGACTTCTAAATAGCGAGGGTCTAGCAAGTTGACCAAGTCTTTCCCGATGGTGTTGATACAGTTTTCGTGAAAATCTCCGTGATTTCGGTAGCTAAAGAGGTAGAGTTTGAGGGATTTTGACTCAACACAGAGCTTGTCAGGGATGTAGGAAATATAAATGGTCGCAAAGTCTGGTTGAGCAGTGATCGGGCAAAGTGAGGTAAATTCAGGACAGTTAAATTTGATAAAATAGTCATTTTCCACATGACGATTGTCAAAGGATTCGAGGACTTCTGGTTGATATTCGAAAATGTAGTTGGTTTCTTTGTTGCCTAGTAGGCTTAGGTTTTTCATTTCTTCTTGTTGTGACATGATTTTTTCTTTCTAATCTTAAACACCACGTTGATTATCGTAGAGGAGGGTATGCAGTTGAGGGAGGACGCGGACATTGCCCCAGCTGTCGTCAGCAGCGACACGTTCCCAGAGTTCTTTGAGGCGGTCCAGTTGGTCTTGGACAATATTACCCGTAGCCTTGGGCTCAGGATTTCCTGCTGATAAGAAGAGAACATCTGGTTGGTAGCGTTCTTGAATCCCTTTGGCAAAGGCCAAATCGGCATCATCAAAGACAGGGATTTTAAAGGTGACCCTGTCTGGATCAAGTTGGGAAACGATAAAGTCCAAGGTCTCAAAGTTGACTTCCATCTTGGATGAAGGAGGTTTGGGACTGAGAGTAACCTGGTCGATGTCTTTTAACCAATTTTGCCAGCGAGAGCCTTGAGTTTCAACAGCCAGAGTAACACCACGTTCCTTGAGTTTGGTGACCAATTCGGCCATGTTGGCTGCTAGGATAGCAGGATTTCCCCCAGATAGGGTTACATAGTCGTAGCTCCCCAATTTATCCAAGGCAGCAATGACCTCGTCAGCTGTCATACGAGTTGGCTTTTCAGAGCCATCCCAAGTAAAGGCAGAATCGCACCAGTCGCAGTGGTAGTCGCAACCAGCAGTGCGGACAAACATGGTTTTCTGCCCGATTGCACGGCCTTCGCCTTGAAAGGTTGGGCCAAAAATTTCTAGAACTGGTAGTTTGAGGACACGTTCCCTAGTCATCTAACCACTCCCGTCTAAACTCTGCAAAGGCAGTCGGAGTCTCATAGAGACGAACGTATTCCAAACGGAGACCGCGCTCGTTTGGCAACTCTTGATTCATGGTTTGGAAAATCCAGTAAACCATATTTTCAGCAGTCGTGTTCATATAGGGAAGAGTTTCATTGAGATAGCGATGATCCAAGTGGGGCTCTAAGTAGTTCTTGTAGGTCGCTTTGATGTCTCCGAAATCGTAGGTCATACCACGTTCATCTAAAAATCCACTGACAGCAATCTGCAGATGATAGGTGTGGCCGTGCAGGGATTTGCATTTTCCCTCATAGTGAAAGAGGTGGTGAGCAGCATCAAAGGTAAATTCTTTGGAGACTAGAGTCCGATAAGGATTGTAGACAAGAGACTCCCCAGTTTCCTGTTTGATTTCTTTGGGTGCAAAAAACATTAGGCTTCTCCTTTCTGTGAGAGATAAACATCTAACCCATGTTGACGTAGGTGGCAGGCGGGGCAATCTTCACAGCCGCTCCCGATAATTCCGTTGTAGCAGGTTAAGGTCTTTTCACGAACATAGTCAAAGGCACCGAGTTGGTCGGCTAGCTCCCAAGTTTCAGCCTTGTCTAGCCACATAAGAGGTGTTTGGATAACGAAGTCGTAATCCATGGCAAGGTTGAGGGTAACATTAAGGGATTTGACAAAGACATCTCGACAATCGGGGTAGCCTGAGAAGTCTGTCTCGCAGACACCTGTCACGATATCTTTAATGCCTCGTTGCTTGGCAAGGACTGCCGCAAAGGATAGAAAGAGGTGGTTGCGACCATCAACGAAGGTATTGGGAACCTCTCCCTCTTTTTGCTCAATTTCCAGATCAGAGGTCAGGGCATTTTCAGTGATTTCCCCCAGCAGAGACATATCTAAGATGTGATGACGAATTCCTTGTTCCTCAGCGATTTCTTGGGCAACTTGAATTTCAAGATGATGGCGTTGGCCGTAGGCAAAGGTAACGGCTTCGACCGTTTCATAGTGTTCTTTAGCCCAAAAGAGGCAGGTTGTAGAATCTTGACCGCCGCTAAAGACGACCAAGGCTGATTGACGTTTCATAGTACTCCTTCCAAAATGGGAAATGTTCAGAGCACGCAAAAAGCTCCCATGAGGGAGCTAAAAAATACCAAGTCAAGGTTTTTTTTAGCGATGGCGTGTCCCAAACATCGTAATATTCTACTTACAGTCTAGCATATTTTTTGAAAAATGGCAAAGGGCAAGAAAAAAGAGACCAAAGAAAGTACTTGGTCTCTAGTGCGATTAGCTCAATTCAGCAACGATGGCCTTGATTTGGTCTGCTGTGTGAACACCAGCAACTTGTTTGACAACTTGGCCGTCTTTTTTGAAGAGAAGAGTTGGGATAGACATGATTCCAAAAGCACGAGCTGTGTTTGGATTTTCATCAACGTCCATTTTAACGATTTTCAAGACATCTTCTGAAAGTTCTTCAGACAATTTATCCAAGATTGGACCTTGCATACGACATGGACCACACCAAGTTGCCCAGAAGTCTACTAAGACCAAACCGTCTTTTGTTTCTTGTTCGAATGTTGCATCTGTAATTGCTTTTGCCATTGTATTTCTCCTTTTTTTAGTTATATTGGCTTAAATCTTGTTTCTTGAGATAGAAGAAGACATCTCCATAAGTCCCATGGTAGTCCAAATCATGACCGTTGTAGGTTAATTTTTGGACAGGGTAGTAGTCTGCGACGCCGATAAGGCAAGCTTGTTGCGAACGATCAAAGTCTTCATAAGACTCGAAAGTCACAGTTCTTTCGTTCTTGCTGGCATCTAAATAGGTGATTTCAATCATGTTTAAAACTCCTTTGTTTAATGATGATTTTATTTTACTCCTTGTAAAAGAGAATGTCAAGAAAAATGATTGCGCACGCAACTTTTTTTAAAAATCATCTTAAATCAAGAAATCCAAACCAGTTTCCAAGCTTGCTTCGACAGCCTTTTGTAGAGAGGACAGTGTCTTTTGCCCATCACTTGTCAGGCAGATAAAACTAGAGCGTCTATCTTGATGGCAACACATGCGACTGAGTAGACCGCAATTTTTAGCTTCCAAGCGAGCCACCATCCGAGAAACAGCGCTCGGGCTCAGATGAAGTTTATCTGGCAGGTCAATCTGGCGTAGAGATTTTTCTTGAGCCAAGTCCAGATAGTAGAGCAGGTAGAATTCTTTCAAGGTCAGACTTTGCTCGCTCTGCTGGGCAATAGTCTCTTCCAAGAGACTTTCAATTTCTTTCTGACGCTGATTGAAGTCAAACCATTTTTCCAAGTAGGTCATAGTATCTCCTTTCTTTTTAGAGTTGTAAATAGAAGAGAGTCCATTCATGGACAATCTCTGTATTACAAGATGATTGCGCATGCAATAATTATACTACTTTTCAAAAGAGCTGGCAAGTTCTGTTTTTTAGTGGTTTTCTTTTTTACTGTCCATATTTTTGGTAAAAATCAACTTTTACTTGGATGAAGGTTTTGGCTTCACGTAGGAGTTGAAGAAGGGTGGCACGGGTTTCAAATTCGTCTCTTGTCTTGGGCAGACTGCGGTTCCGGAAGACTTCCAGATAGCGTTCAATTTCATCTAGCAAATCAGAAGCAGGATTGGTCTGGCTTAGTTGACTAGCAATTTTTGAAAAGAGTTGGGCCAAAATCAGGCTCTCACTGGCAGCTAGGTGACAGGTGTTGATTTGGTGGGCCATATTTCGCAGGATACGACTTTGTCGCTGTCTCATCTCAAAGTAGTGGATATGGTAGTCGGTTTGGTGAAAGAGGTGGTCAGAGTGATCCAAATAGACCAGTCTGAGGGCTTCTTCTAAAAGTGTGTCTAATTCCTCTACCAACTGTGCTCGGTTGCGTCCATCCCCTCTGGATAAATAATATTTGAAACGCTGGAGGATATCTTTTAACTTTTCTTCCACCAGCGTGTGGTAGTGCTGGATTTCCTCTTCTCGTGAAGGCATGTAGAGATTGACCAGTAAGGCAAATCCTGTACCGATAGCAAAGAGAAGGAATTCATTGACTAGAAGGTCTGGAGAGGTTGATTTTTGCACCAAGAGATGGCTAACCAACACGCTACTTGGTGTGATGCCAATTTCCCAGCCCATCTTATAGGCCAGGGGAACATAGAGGGCTAGATAGAGGCCGAGGCTCCAGATATGAAATCCGCTCAGGTGAAAAGCTAGAACACCGATAGCCAGAGCTAGGAGCATGGAAAAGAGTCGATTGCGAGCCAGTTTTAAAGTACTTCTACGCGTATCAGATAGGCTCAAGAGAGCGATAATTCCAGCCGAAATTGCTGAGGAAAGATTGAGAAAATAAGCAAGAAAACAGGCAAGACAGGTAGCTAAGATGAGCTTGGTCGTACGTTGGCTAATAGACATAAGAGTTTCCTAATAAGTTAGAATAAAAGCGTAAAAGACAAGACCTGAGCAGGCTTGTCTTTATGAGTTATTTTTTACGGGCTGCTGCGTATTCGGCAACGGCAGTAAAGAGGACGTCTGTAGAAGAGTTAAGGGCTGTTTCACATGAGTCTTGGATGACCCCAATCACAAATCCAACCCCAACAACTTGCATGGCAATATCGTTAGAAATACCGAAAAGGCTACAAGCAACTGGGATAAGAAGGAGGGAACCTCCCGCAATACCAGAAGCACCGCAGGCTGAGATAGCTGCTACCACACTGAGGACAAAGGCTGTGGCAAAGTCAACAGGGATTCCAAGAGTGTTTACCGCAGCAAGGGTCAAAACGTTAATGGTAATCGCTGCTCCAGCCATGTTGATAGTAGAGCCAAGTGGGATAGAAACAGAATAGGTATCTGGGTTGAGTCCAAGGTCATGGCAGAGTTTCATGTTGACAGGAATGTTAGCCGCAGAACTACGAGTGAAGAAGGCTGTCACACCGCTGACACGGAGGCAGTTCCAAACTAGAGGGTAAGGGTTGCGTCTCATAAAGAAGAAGGCAATCAAAGGGTTGACCACAAGGGCAACAAAAAGCATAGTCGTTACTAATAGAACCAATAAAATACCGTAGTTGGCAAGGCTTCCGATTCCCTTGTCAGAAATGGTTTTAAAAACAAGACCAAGGATTCCAAATGGAGCCAGATTGATAATCCATTCGACAATTTTAGAAGTCACGTCAGCGATAGTTTTTAGTAATTCTTTACTATTTTTGCTGGCCTCTCTCATAGCAATTCCAAAAATGACTGCCCAAGATAAGATTCCAATATAGTTAGCAGTAAGCAGGGCGTTGACTGGATTGTCAACCAGTTTGAGCAAGAGGTTGCTGAGGACCTGTCCAATCCCATCTGGTGGAGCAATATCGGTATTAGCACTATTTAGGGTGATTTCAATAGGGACGATGAAACTTGCTAGTACAGCTACAAGAGCAGCGGCAAAAGTTCCTAGGATATACAAGAAAACAACAGTTTTCATATTGCTATCTTGTCCCTTTTGATGTTGGGAAAGGGCATTAGCAACGAGAGCAAAGACTAGGATAGGAGCAACAGCTTTTAGACCTCCAACGAATAAATCCCCGAGTAGCCCAATTCCTGAGAGATTAGGAAGGGTCAGTCCTAGAATTCCCCCACAAAGCATACCAATCAAGATACGCTTGACAAGGCTTGCCTTGTTCCAAGCATGAATGATTCTTTTCATAATAATCTCCTTTCTGTGTAGTGATTATGATTATAGTATAAACGATAGACAAAATCAAGAATTTTCTGTCTATTTTTTGAATATTTATGGATAATGAGACTGATGAAAATATGGTATAATGAAATAAAGGAGTTTTATATGCAAAAATTTATTCAAGCTTATATTGAAAAGCTAGATGTGACAACCATTATCGAAAATATTCTAACCAAGGTCATTTCTCTTTTACTGCTTTTGATTGTATTTTATATTGCTAAAAAAATGCTTCATACCATGGTGCAGAGAATTGCCAAACCTTCTCTAAAAATGTCTCATCATGATGTCGGGCGCCAGAAAACCATCTCACGTTTGTTAGAAAATGTGTTTAATTATACGTCATATTTCTTTTTACTCTACTGTATTTTATCGATTTTAGGCTTACCTGTATCTAGCTTGCTGGCTGGGGCTGGAATCGCTGGGGTGGCGATTGGGATGGGAGCCCAAGGTTTTCTGTCTGATGTCATCAATGGCTTTTTCATCCTTTTTGAACGTCAACTGGATGTGGGAGATGAGGTTGTTCTGACCAACGGCCCCATTACTGTATCGGGTAAGGTTGTCAGTGTGGGAATTCGTACGACACAGCTTCGTAGCGAGGAGCAAGCTCTTCACTTTGTTCCGAACCGAAATATCACGGTTGTTAGCAATTTCTCACGCACGGACTAGACCTGTTATTTTAAGTAATTTGTGGTACAATAGAGGGAGTTTAATAAAGGAGAAAAGATGGTTTTAGAAAAGCAGTTGGGCAATGGTTGTACCTGGATAGACCTAGACCTCGGAAAGTTGAATAAACTAGAAGACCTTTCTGAAATCTACGGCTTGGACAAGGAAACCATTGAGTACGCACTGGATAGGAATGAGCGTGCCCACATGGACTACCACCGTGAAAGTGGGACGGTTACCTTTATCTATAATGTCCTAGATGTGAAAAAGGACAAGGCCTACTATGAGACTTTTCCCATGACCTTTATCGTGGAGCATCGTCGCCTGATTACCATTAGTAATACCAAGAACGCCTATGTCATTGAACAAATGACCCGTTATCTGGAGAGTCATGACACGCTTTCGATCTACAAGTTTCTCTTTGCCAGTCTGGAAATCATCAGCAATGCCTACTACCCTGTCATCGAGCAGATGGATAAGAGTAAGGACGAGGTCAATGGTCTCTTGCGTCAGCGAACAACTAAGAAAAATCTTTTTGCCCTTTCCGACTTGGAGACGGGTATGGTTTATCTTACTGCGGCTGCTAAACAAAATCGGATTTTGTTGGAGCATATTCAAGGTCATGCCTTGTATCGTAGTTTTGATGAGATTGAGAGAGAACAGTTTGATGATGCCATGATTGAGGCTCATCAGCTGGTATCCATGACAGACCTAATCTCTCAGATTTTACAGCAACTTTCAGCCTCTTACAACAATATTCTAAACAATAATCTGAATGATAATTTGACAACCTTGACTATCATTTCAGTCTTGCTAGCTGTTTTGGCAGTCGTGACAGGCTTTTTCGGAATGAATGTTCCCCTACCTCTAACAGATGAGCCCCATGCTTGGCTCTACATCAGTATAGCTAGTGCAGGGTTATGGATTGTTTTATCCTTGTTACTAAGGAAAATTGCGAAAAAAAGTTAAGAAAAGGAGCCAGAATGGCGATTGAAAACTACATGCCAGATTTTGC
This sequence comes from Streptococcus sp. 2741, assembly GCF_013276315.1. Taxonomy (NCBI): domain Bacteria; kingdom Bacillati; phylum Bacillota; class Bacilli; order Lactobacillales; family Streptococcaceae; genus Streptococcus; species Streptococcus sp. 2741. The sequence continues at coordinate 9,698 of NZ_VMKU01000052.1, forward strand.
TGTGGAAGCAGTCTATGATCTGACAGTCCCAAGCCTGCAGGCGCAGGGAATCAAGGCTGTTTTGGTCGATTTGGACAATACCCTTATTGCTTGGAACAACCCTGACGGGACACCAGAGATGAAGCAATGGCTACATGACCTTCGGGACGCGGGCATTCGCATTATCGTAGTGTCAAATAACACCAAAAAACGCGTCCAACGAGCAGTTGAGAAGTTTGAGATTGACTACGTTTATTGGGCTCTAAAGCCCTTCACATTTGGGATTGACCGTGCCATGAAGGAATTTCACTATGAGAAAAGCGAAGTGGTCATGGTTGGCGACCAGCTCATGACAGATATACGAGCAGCCCACCGTGCAGGCATTCGCTCGATTTTAGTCAAACCCTTGGTCCAACATGACTCGATTAAAACGCAGATTAACCGAGCTCGTGAGCGTCGTGTGATGCGAAAAATCACTGAAATGTACGGACCGATTACATATAAAAAAGGAATTTAACTATGGAAGAAATTCTCTGTATTGGTTGTGGAGCAACCATTCAGACGACAGATAAGGCTGGTCTGGGTTTTACCCCTCAGTCGGCACTTGAAAAAGGATTGGAGACTGGCGAAATCTATTGCCAACGCTGTTTCCGTCTCCGCCACTACAATGAAATCACGGATGTTCAATTGACAGACGATGATTTCCTAAAACTCTTGCACGAGGTAGGAGACAGTGATGCCCTGGTGGTTAATGTCGTTGATATCTTTGACTTTAATGGCTCTGTCATCCCAGGCTTGCCACGTTTTGTCTCGGGCAATGATGTCCTCCTGGTTGGAAATAAAAAAGATATCTTGCCCAAGTCTGTTAAACCAGGCAAGATTAGCCAGTGGCTCATGGAACGTGCCCACGAAGAAGGTCTCCGTCCAGTTGATGTCGTCCTAACTTCAGCCCAAAACAAGCATGCCATTAAGGAAGTCATTGACAAGATTGAACACTACCGTAAGGGCCGTGATGTCTATGTCGTTGGGGTAACTAACGTTGGAAAATCAACCCTAATCAATGCTATTATCCAAGAAATCACGGGTGACCAGAATGTCATTACGACTTCGCGCTTCCCAGGAACAACCTTGGACAAGATCGAGATTCCGCTTGACGACGGATCTTATATCTACGATACGCCGGGGATTATCCACCGTCACCAGATGGCTCACTATTTGACGGCTAAAAACCTCAAGTATGTTAGTCCTAAAAAGGAAATCAAGCCTAAAACCTATCAGCTCAATCCTGAACAAACCCTGTTTTTAGGTGGTCTCGGACGCTTTGATTTCATTGCGGGTGAAAAGCAAGGATTCACAGCCTTCTTTGACAATGAATTGAAACTCCACCGTACTAAGCTTGAAGGTGCTAGTGCCTTTTACGACAAGCATCTTGGAACCCTTTTAACCCCACCAAATAGCAAGGAAAAAGAAGATTTTCCAAAATTGGTCCAACATGTCTTTAATATCAAGGACAAAACTGACCTAGTCATCTCAGGACTCGGCTGGATCCGCGTAACAGGCACTGCCAAAGTCGCCGTCTGGGCACCAGAAGGCGTCGCAGTCGTCATACGAAAAGCAATTATTTAAACACAGAAAGGAAAGGGTTGTCTTTATTAAGGCGAGCGTTGCGAGCCCGTAGAGAATACTTTTCGCCGTGGTGTCAGTTGGTACAAGTGATTGTACCAACTGCGGGAAATTTGAGACCATAGGCTCAAATTTTAGTCATGAAAGCCCGAAGGACTTTGCTAACGTCCGCCACCACTTTAGAAAAGTATAAAAAGAAACTCTTTTAAGAAATTATGTCATTAACATCAAAACAACGTGCCTTCCTCAACAGTCAGGCACACACCCTCAAACCCATCATCCAAATTGGAAAAAATGGTCTCAACGACCAAATCAAAACCAGCGTTCGTCAAGCACTTGATGCACGCGAATTGATTAAAGTAACGCTCTTGCAAAATACAGATGAAAATATCCACGAAGTAGCTGAAATTTTGGAAGAAGAAATCGGTGTGGATACAGTCCAAAAAATCGGACGCATCTTGATTTTGTTTAAACAATCTAGCAAGAAAGAAAATCGCAAGATTTCTAAGAAAGTCAAAGAAATCTAAGACCGAAACTCCAAATAACTGTTTTTATAGAGAAATAAAGGGGACTAGCCTATGACAATCGAACTATTGACTCCCTTTACCAAGGTAGAGTTGGAGCCAGAAATCAAGGAGAAAAAACGCAAACAAGTTGGGATTTTAGGGGGGAATTTTAACCCTGTTCACAATGCCCATCTCATTGTTGCGGATCAAGTACGGCAACAGTTGGGACTGGATCAAGTTCTTCTCATGCCTGAATACCAACCTCCTCACGTTGATAAAAAGGAAACCATCCCTGAACACCATCGTCTCAAGATGCTTGAGTTGGCAATTGAGGGAATTGACGGCCTAGTCATTGAAACCATTGAGTTGGAGCGCAAGGGTATTTCCTACACCTACGACACCATGAAGATTTTGACAGAGAAGAATCCAGATACGGATTATTACTTTATCATCGGTGCCGACATGGTTGACTATCTGCCTAAGTGGTACCGAATTGATGAACTGGTTGACATGGTTCAGTTTGTGGGGGTTCAGCGTCCACGCTACAAGGTAGGGACTTCCTATCCAGTTATCTGGGTGGACGTACCGCTCATGGATATCTCGTCCAGCATGGTGCGGGACTTCCTTGCCCAAGGTCGGAAACCCAACTTTCTCCTACCTCAGCCAGTGCTAGACTACATCGAGAAGGAGGGGCTCTACTGATGTCCTATCAAGACTATATCAACTGCTCCCGTGAGGCCTTGTTGGAAAAAATGGTAGAGTTTCTACCTGAAAAACGCTTAACCCATTGCTTGGGTGTGGAGCGTGCCGCTATGGAATTAGCTCAGCGCTTTGGTGTAGATGTTGAGAAAGCAAGTCTAGCAGGTCTTCTTCATGACTATGCTAAAAAGTTGTCAGATCAGGAATTTCTAGCCTTGATTGACCGTTACCAGCTAGACCCTGACCTCAAAAACTGGGGCAATAATGTCTGGCATGGTATGGTCGGAATTTACAAAATTCAGGAAGATTTGGATTTGCATGATTCTGAAATTCTGCGAGCCATTGAAATTCATACAGTCGGAGCTGGTCAAATGACAGACCTAGATAAGGTCATCTACGTCGCAGACTATATCGAGCACAATCGAGCCTTTCCTGGAGTAGATGTGGCGCGTGAGATTGCAAGTCTATCGCTCAATAAGGCGGTGGCCTACGAAACAGCTCGTACCGTGGAGTATCTAGCTCATCAGGGATTCCCCATCTATCCCCAAACCCTTGAAACCTATAACGCCTTTGTGCACTATTTGAAAGAGGACTAAATGAAGACGGCTTTTATAATCATTGATGTTCAGAATGTTTTAGTAGAAACTGGGTTCCAGACAAAAAGTCTATTGGAAAAAATTTCTTATTTACAAAACCAGGCTAGAAGCAAGAATATTGAAATTATCTATGTTCAACATATTGAGAACTCTGAAGCTCAAACATCAGAAGATTGGCAGTTATCTGCGCTTTTAAATCGAAAACTGCTGAAAAGGTCTTTCAGAAGAAATATAACAGTATTTTCAAAGAAACTGGCTTAAAAAAATACTTGGATAAGCAGGGGATTGAAAAATTAGTTTTATGTGGTATGCAGACAGAATATTGTGTGGATACCTCTGTCAAGGTTGCCTTTGAATATGGCTATCAGCTTATTGTTCCAGAAGGTGCTGTCACAACCTTTGATGGGGATGACATTCCAGCAGAAACGATTAATGAATTTTATGAGGACATTTGGGAGGAGCGCTTTGCAGATGTTCTAGATTACAAACATATTTTCTAAAAAGAGGATTAAATGAACGAAAAAGAATTACTAGAACTAGTCGTGAAAGCGGCTGATGAGAAACGTGCGGAGGATATCCTCGCACTTGATGTACAAGATTTGACTAGTGTGACGGACTACTTTGTCATCACTAGCTCAATGAATAGCCGTCAGTTGGACGCTATCGCAGCTAATATCCGTGAAAAAGTAGCTCAAGCAGGCTTTAAAGGTAGCCATGTCGAAGGCGATGCAGCTGGAGGCTGGGCCTTACTGGACATCGGTGCTGTTGTCGTGCATATCTTTTCAGAAGAAATGCGTGCCCATTATAATCTAGAGAAGCTATGGCATGAGGCGAATTCAGTAGATATTTCAGAAGCTCTTGCTTAGAAGATGAACTCAGTTGTAGTCAACTGGGTTTCTTTGCTTATTTTAGAAAAATTGATAGAAAGGTAAAGGGCTAGTGGTGTTTACCATGGAGCTCTTAGTATCATGATTATGGCGACTTATGAAACCTTTGCGGCGGTCTATGATGCGGTCATGGACGATAGTTTATACGACAAATGGACGAATTTTTCTCTGCGTCATTTGCCTAAGACCAAGGAGAGAAAGAAACTCTTGGAATTGGCTTGTGGGACAGGAATTCAATCAGTGCGCTTCTCTCAGGCTGGTTTTGATGTGACTGGACTTGACTTGAGTGCGGATATGTTGAAGATTGCGGAGAAGAGAGCAACTTCAGCCAAGCAAAAGATTGCTTTTATAGAAGGTAATATGCTGAATTTGTCCAAGGCAGGGAAATACGATTTTGTCACGTGTTATTCGGACTCTATCTGCTATATGCAGGATGAGGTGGAAGTAGGGGACGTCTTTAAGGACGTGTACAATGCGCTGAATGAAGAGGGAGTTTTCATCTTTGACGTGCACTCGACCTACCAGACAGATGAAGTATTCCCTGGCTATTCCTACCATGAAAATGCGGAAGATTTTGCCATGCTTTGGGATACATATGAGGACGAAGCTCCTCACTCCATCGTGCATGAGCTGACTTTCTTTATCAAGGAGGCTGACGGTTCCTTTAGTCGCCACGATGAAGTACATGAGGAGAGGACTTATGAGATCTTGACCTATGATATCTTGCTGGAACAGGCTGGATTCAAGTCCTTCAAACTCTATGCAGACTTTGAGGATAAGGAACCAACAGAAACTAGCACCCGTTGGTTTTTTGTGGCGCAGAAGTAGGAGAACATCATGACCATCACAGGTATTATCGCAGAGTTCAATCCTTTTCATAATGGCCATAAATACCTGCTGGATCAGGCAGAGGGACTGAAAATTGTTGCCATGTCAGGGAATTTCATGCAGCGTGGAGAGCCTGCTATTGTGGATAAGTGGACAAGGGCCCAGATGGCGCTGGAAAATGGCGCAGACTTGGTAGTGGAATTGCCCTTTTTAGTCAGTGTTCAGGCAGCTGATTTCTTTGGTCAAGGAGCTGTGGATATCTTGGATCGCTTGGGCATTGATAGTCTAGTTTTTGGGACAGAGGAAGTTCGAGATTATCAGAAAATCGCTGACTTATACACAGAGAAAGGTGCTGAGATGGAGAAATTTGTGGAAAATCTGCCTGATTCCCTTTCCTATCCCCAGAAAACCCAATCTATGTGGAAGGAATTTGCTGGTCTTGATTTTTCAGGTAATACCCCCAATCATGTTCTTGCTCTGGCCTATGCAAAGGCGGTTGCAGGACGAAATATCAAGCTGCATACGATTCAGCGTCAGGGGGCAGGTTACCATTCTGTGAATAAAGATGTGGACTTTGCCTCGGCGACAGCCCTCCGTCAACATCAGAAGGACCAAGATTTCTTAGAACGCTTTATGCCTTCTGTTGCCCTATTTGAGCAGGCCAGTAAGGTGATCTGGGAAGACTATTTTCCCTTGCTCCGCTATCAAATCTTGTCAAATCCCGACCTAACCACCATCTATCAGGTCAATCAAGAAATGGCTGTGCGCATTAAAGAAGCTATTAAACCAGCCCAGTCTGTAGAAGAGTTGGTCGAGGCGGTTGCGACCAAACGTTACACCAAGGCGCGTGTCAGACGCCTATTGACCTATATTTTGGTGCAGGCTAGAGAAAATGTCTTGCCAGAAGCCATTCATGTCCTTGGATTTACTGAAAAAGGCAGGCAACATCTCAAGTCTCTGAAAGGACAGGTCAATCTAGTCAGCCGAATTGGCAAAGAACCTTGGGATGCTATGACCCAAAAAGCAGACCAGATTTACCAACTAGGAAAGCCAAGTATAGCAGAGCAAAATTTTGGAAGAGTGCCGATTAGAATAGAAACAAGCTAAGTCTACCGAAAGGTAGGCTTTTTGAGATTTTTTACGAATAATACTCTTCGAAAATCAAATTCAAATCGCGTCAACGTCGCCTTACCGTATATATGTTACTGAC
>NZ_VMKU01000053.1:0-12451 GCF_013276315.1 Streptococcus sp. 2741
TTTTCATTGAGTATGAAATGAGAAGACAAAAAGATTGTCACAAACCCCTATTTTTTTGATAGAATAGAAGTAGTAAAAAAGAAATGAGTTAGACATGTCAAAAGGATTTTTAGTCTCTCTTGAGGGACCAGAGGGAGCAGGAAAGACCAGTGTTTTAGAGGCTCTGCTACCAATTTTAGAGGAAAAAGGGGTAGAGGTGCTGACGACCCGTGAACCTGGCGGAGTCTTGATTGGGGAGAAGATTCGGGAAGTAATTTTGGATTCAAGTCATACTCAGATGGATGCGAAGACAGAGTTGCTTCTCTATATTGCCAGTCGCAGACAGCACTTGGTGGAAAAAGTTCTTCCAGCCCTTGAAGCTGGCAAGCTGGTCATTATGGATCGTTTTATCGATAGTTCTGTTGCCTATCAGGGATTTGGTCGTGGCTTAGATATTGAAGCCATTGACTGGCTCAATCAGTTTGCGACAGATGGCCTCAAACCCGATTTGACACTCTATTTTGACATCGAGGTGGAAGAAGGACTGGCTCGTATTGCTGCTAATAGTGACCGCGAGGTTAATCGTTTGGATTTGGAAGGGTTGGACTTGCATAAAAAAGTTCGTCAAGGCTACCTTTCTCTTCTGGATAAAGAGGGAAATCGCATTGTCAAGATTGATGCTAGTCTCCCTTTGGAGCAAGTTGTGGAAACTACCAAGGCTGTCTTGTTTGACGGAATGGGCTTGGCCAAATGAAACAAGATCAACTAAAGGCTTGGCAACCAGATCAGTTTGACCGTTTTGTCCGTATCTTAGAACAAGACCAGCTCAATCACGCCTATCTCTTTTCAGGTTTCTTTGGAAGCTTGGAAATGGCGCAATTTTTAGCTAAGAGCCTCTTTTGTACGGATAAAGTTGGCGTCTTACCATGTGAGAAATGCCGAAGTTGCAAGCTGATTGAACAGGAAGAGTTTCCAGATGTCACCTTGATTAAGCCAGTCAATCAGGTCATCAAGACAGAACGCATTCGGGAATTGGTGGGACAGTTTTCTCAAGCAGGGATTGAAAGCCAGCAACAGGTCTTTATCATCGAGCAAGCGGATAAAATGCATCCCAACGCAGCCAATTCTCTGCTCAAGGTCATCGAAGAACCCCAGAGTGAAGTTTATATTTTCTTCTTGACTAGCGATGAGGAAAAGATGTTACCGACAATCCGAAGTCGGACTCAGATCTTCCACTTTAAAAAGCAAGAAGAAAAACTTATCTTACTCTTAGAACAAATGGGACTTGTTAAGAAAAAAGCGACTCTTTTAACTAAGTTTAGTCAATCGCGAGCTGAAGCAGAAAAGTTGGCTAATCAGGCAAGTTTTTGGACCTTGGTCGATGAAAGTGAACGCCTGCTGACTTGGTTAGTAGCTAAGAAAAAAGAAAGTTATCTACAGGTTGCCAAATTAGCCAACTTGGCAGATGATAAGGAAAAACAGGATCAGGTTTTACGGATTCTTGAAGTTCTCTGTGGGCAGGACCTCTTGCAGGTAAGAGTAAGAGTGATTCTACAAGATTTACTAGAAGCTAGAAAAATGTGGCAAGCTAATGTCAGCTTTCAAAATGCCATGGAATATCTGGTCTTGAAAGAAATATAAACTCAAAAATGAATGATAAAGAAAGGAAAGGGCTGTTTTATGGACAAAAAAGAATTATTTGACGCGCTGGATGATTTTTCCCAACAATTATTGGTAACCTTAGCCGATGTGGAAGCCATCAAGAAAAATCTCAAGAGCTTGGTAGAAGAAAATACAGCTCTTCGCTTGGAAAATAGTAAGTTGCGAGAACGCTTGGGTGAGGTGGAAGCAGACGCTCCCGTCAAGGCCAAGCATGTTCGCGAAAGTGTCCGTCGTATTTACCGTGATGGATTTCACGTATGTAATGATTTTTATGGACAACGTCGAGAGCAGGACGAAGAATGTATGTTCTGTGATGAGTTGTTATACAGGGAGTAGGCATGCAAATTCAAAAAAGTTTTAAGGGGCAGTCTCCCTATGGCAAGCTGTATCTAGTGGCAACGCCGATTGGCAATCTAGATGATATGACTTTTCGTGCTATCCAGACCTTGAAAGAAGTAGATTGGATTGCTGCTGAGGATACGCGCAATACAGGGCTTTTGCTCAAGCATTTTGACATTTCCACCAAGCAGATCAGTTTTCATGAGCACAATGCCAAGGAAAAAATTCCTGATTTGATTGGTTTCTTGAAAGCAGGGCAAAGTATTGCTCAGGTCTCTGATGCCGGTTTGCCTAGCATTTCAGACCCTGGTCATGATTTGGTTAAGGCAGCTATTGAGGAAGAAATTGCAGTTGTGACTGTTCCAGGTGCCTCTGCAGGAATTTCTGCCTTGATTGCCAGTGGTCTAGCGCCACAACCACATATCTTTTACGGCTTTTTACCGAGAAAATCAGGCCAGCAAAAGCAATTTTTCGACTCGAAAAAAGATTATCCTGAAACTCAGATTTTCTATGAATCGCCTCATCGTGTAGCAGATACGTTGGAAAATATGTTAGAAGTCTACGGTAACCGCTCGGTTGTCTTGGTCAGGGAATTGACTAAAATCTATGAAGAATACCAACGCGGTACCATTTCTGAGTTATTGGAAAGCATTGCTGAAACGCCACTTAAAGGAGAATGCCTTCTCATTGTTGAAGGTGCCAGTCAGGATGTGGAGGAAAAAGACGAGGAGGACTTGTTCTTAGAAATCCAAGCCCGTATCCAGCAAGGCATGAAGAAAAATCAAGCTATCAAGGAAGTCGCTAAGATTTACCAGTGGAATAAAAGCCAGCTCTACGCTGCCTACCATGATTGGGAAGAAAATCAAGAAAATGACTAATACTCTTCGAAAATCTCTTCAAACCGTGTCAACGTCGCCTTGTCGTAGGTGTGGTTACTGACTTCGTCAGTTCTATCCACAACCTCAAAACAGTGTTTTGAGCTGGACTTCGTCAGTTCTATCTACAACTTCAAAGCAGTGCTTTGAGCAACCTGCGGCTAGTTTGCTCTTTGATTTTCATTTAGTATAAACAGGGAAGTTTGCCTTCTTCCCTTTTTTTGTTATACTAGTAGAAGAAAAAAATAGAAAGATTTGTGGGAGTGAAAAAGTCCGGGGGACTTTTTCAGCTTGAGCCAAGAAATTCGAGAGCGAGGAAAGTCCGGGGGACTTTTTCAGCTTGAGCCAAGAAATTCGAGAGCGAGGAAAGTCTGGGGGACTTTTTCAGCCTGAGCCAAGAAATTCGAGAGCGAAGTAAGTCCAATGGACTTTTTCAGCCTGAGCCAAGAAACTCGAAAGCTCGTAAGTCTGATTGGCTTTTTCAATGTGAATCTTAACTTCACACTCCCAAAGAGGTATTAGTGTCGTGTCTCAATCTTATATCAATGTTATCGGTGCTGGTTTGGCAGGTTCTGAAGCAGCTTACCAAATCGCAGAGCGTGGTATTCCAGTTAAACTTTATGAAATGCGTGGTGTCAAGTCGACTCCTCAGCACAAAACAGACAATTTTGCTGAGTTGGTTTGTTCCAATTCTTTGCGTGGGGATGCTTTGACAAATGCAGTTGGTCTTCTCAAGGAAGAAATGCGTCGCTTGGGTTCTGTTATCTTGGAATCTGCTGAGGCTACACGTGTTCCTGCCGGTGGAGCCCTTGCGGTGGATCGTGATGGTTTCTCTCAAATGGTGACCGAAAAAGTGGTCAACCACCCCTTGATTGAAGTGGTGCGTGATGAAATTACAGAATTGCCAACAGATGTTATTACAGTTGTGGCGACTGGTCCCTTGACTAGCGATGCCCTGGCTGAAAAGATTCATGCCCTTAATAATGGCGATGGCTTCTATTTCTACGATGCAGCAGCGCCTATTATCGATGTCAACACTATCGATATGAGTAAGGTCTATCTCAAATCTCGTTATGATAAGGGAGAAGCAGCCTATCTCAATGCTCCAATGACCAAGCAAGAGTTTATGGATTTCCATGAAGCCTTGGTCAATGCGGAAGAAGCACCGCTCAATTCTTTTGAAAAAGAAAAGTACTTTGAAGGATGTATGCCAATCGAAGTCATGGCCAAACGAGGCATTAAAACTATGCTTTATGGTCCTATGAAACCAGTCGGTCTTGAGTATCCAGACGACTACACAGGTCCTCGTGATGGAGAATTTAAAACCCCTTATGCGGTGGTTCAACTTCGTCAGGACAATGCAGCTGGTAGCCTCTATAATATCGTCGGTTTCCAAACCCACCTTAAATGGGGAGAGCAAAAGCGCGTTTTCCAAATGATTCCAGGTCTTGAAAATGCGGAGTTTGTTCGTTATGGGGTCATGCACCGCAATTCTTACATGGATTCACCAAATCTTCTGGAGCAGACCTACCGTTCTAAGAAACAACCAAATCTCTTCTTTGCTGGTCAGATGACGGGTGTGGAAGGCTATGTAGAGTCCGCAGCATCAGGCTTAGTTGCAGGTATTAACGCGGCTCGACTCTTCAAGGGTGAAAGTGAGGCTATTTTCCCAGAGACAACAGCGATTGGAAGTCTAGCTCATTACATCACCCATGCCGACAGCAAACATTTCCAACCAATGAATGTCAACTTTGGGATTATCAAGGAGTTGGAAGGCGAACGTATCCGTGATAAGAAGGCTCGTTATGAAAAAATTGCAGAGCGTGCCCTCAGCGATTTAGAGGAATTTTTGACTGTCTAATTTTTTTGAAAGAATCGCTCATGATACTATAAAAATCTTAGAAATTGTGATAAAATAGGTAGGATAAAAGAAGGAGAGTGAAAATGGCGAATCCCAAGTATAAACGTATTTTAATCAAGTTATCAGGTGAAGCCCTTGCCGGTGAACGTGGCGTAGGGATTGATATCCAAACAGTTCAAACAATCGCAAAAGAGATTCAAGAAGTTCATAGCTTAGGTATCGAAATTGCCCTTGTTATCGGTGGAGGAAATCTCTGGCGTGGAGAACCTGCAGCAGAAGCAGGTATGGACCGCGTTCAGGCAGATTACACAGGAATGCTTGGGACTGTTATGAATGCTCTTGTGATGGCCGATTCATTGCAACAAGTTGGTGTTGATACGCGTGTGCAAACAGCTATTGCAATGCAACAAGTGGCAGAGCCTTATGTCCGTGGACGTGCCCTTCGTCATCTTGAAAAAGGCCGTATCGTTATCTTTGGTGCCGGAATTGGTTCACCTTACTTCTCAACAGATACAACAGCGGCCCTTCGTGCAGCTGAAATCGAAGCGGATGCTATCCTTATGGCTAAAAATGGGGTCGATGGTGTTTACAATGCCGATCCTAAGAAGGACAAGACAGCCGTTAAGTTTGAAGAATTGACCCACCGTGACGTTATCAATAAAGGTCTTCGTATCATGGACTCAACTGCTTCAACCCTCTCAATGGATAACGACATTGACTTGGTTGTCTTCAACATGAACCAACCAGGCAACATCAAACGTGTCGTATTTGGTGAAAATATCGGAACAACAGTTTCAAATAATATCGAAGAAAAGGAATAAGAAAGATTATGGCTAACGCAATTATTGAAAAAGCTAAAGAGAGAATGACCCAGTCTCACCAATCACTTGCTCGTGAATTTGGTGGTATCCGTGCTGGTCGTGCCAACGCAAGTTTACTCGACCGTGTACATGTAGAATACTATGGAGTAGAAACTCCTCTTAACCAAATTGCTTCAATTACCATTCCAGAAGCGCGTGTTTTGTTGGTAACACCATTTGACAAGTCTTCATTGAAAGACATCGAACGTGCCTTAAACGCTTCTGATCTTGGTATCACACCAGCTAACGATGGTTCTGTAATTCGTTTGGTTATCCCTGCTCTTACAGAAGAAACTCGTCGTGACCTTGCTAAAGAAGTGAAGAAAGTCGGTGAGAATGCTAAAGTGGCTGTCCGCAATATCCGTCGCGATGCTATGGATGAAGCTAAGAAACAAGAAAAAGCAAAAGAAATCACTGAAGACGAATTGAAGACTCTTGAAAAAGACATTCAAAAAGTAACAGATGATGCTGTTAAACACATCGACGACATGACTGCCAACAAAGAGAAAGAACTCTTGGAAGTCTAAAAATAAACAGAAAAACTCAGTTGGCATTGCTGGCTGAGTTTTGTTCGAAAGAAGGAAATATGAATACAAATCTTGCAAGTTTTATCGTTGGACTGATCATCGATGAAAACGACCGTTTTTACTTTGTTCAAAAGGATGGCCAGACCTATGCTCTTACCAAGGAAGAAGGTCAACATACAGTAGGGGATACGGTTAAAGGTTTTGCCTACACGGATATGAAGCAAAAACTCCGCTTGACAACTCTAGAAGTGACTGCCACTCAGGACCAATTTGGTTGGGGACGTGTCACAGAAGTTCGTAAAGACTTGGGTGTCTTTGTGGATACAGGCCTTCCTGACAAGGAAATCGTTGTGTCACTCGATATTCTCCCTGAGCTCAAGGAACTCTGGCCTAAGAAGGGTGATCAACTCTACATCCGTCTTGAAGTGGACAAGAAAGATCGTATCTGGGGACTCTTGGCTTATCAAGAAGACTTCCAACGTCTGGCTCGACCTGCCTACAACAACATGCAGAACCAAAACTGGCCAGCCATTGTATACCGCCTCAAGCTGTCAGGAACTTTTGTTTACCTGCCAGAAAATAACATGCTTGGTTTTATCCATCCTAGCGAGCGCTATGCAGAGCCACGTTTAGGGCAAGTTTTAGATGCGCGTGTCATTGGTTTCCGCGAAGTGGACCGCACTCTGAACCTCTCCCTCAAACCACGTTCGTTTGAAATGTTGGAAAATGATGCCCAGATGATTTTGACTTATTTGGAAAGCAATGGCGGTTTCATGACCTTGAATGATAAGTCATCTCCAGATGACATCAAGGCAACCTTTGGCATTTCTAAAGGTCAGTTCAAGAAAGTTTTAGGTGGTCTTATGAAGGCTGGTAAAATCAAGCAAGACCAGTTTGGGACAGAATTGATCTAGGGTGACATATGAGAAAATCATTTTACACTTGGCTCATGACCGAGCGCAATCCTAAAAGTAACAGTCCCAAAGCTATCCTAGCAGACCTAGCCTTTGAAGAATCAGCTTTTCCAAAACACACAGATGATTTTGATGAGGTGAGTCGCTTTTTGGAAGAACATGCCAGTTTCTCTTTTAACCTAGGAGACTTTGACGCTATCTGGCAAGAATACTTAGAACACTAGCATGATTCATTGGGTTTGGGCTAGTAATTTCTCCATCCCTTTGCTATAATAAAAAGAAATAAAAGGATTAGAGAGGTTCTTTATTTGAAGGAACATTCAATAGACATTCAACTGAGTCATCCAGATGACCTGTTTCATCTTTTTGGTTCCAATGAGCGCCATCTTCGTTTGATGGAAGAAGAGCTTGATGTGGTGATTCATGCTCGTACAGAGATTGTACAAGTCTTGGGGGGGGAGTCAGCTTGTGAGGAAGCTAGACAAGTTATTCAAGCCTTGATGGTTTTGGTAAATCGTGGAATGACAGTCGGCACACCAGATGTAGTGACTGCGATTAGCATGGTCAAAAACGATGAAATCGACAAATTTGTCGCCCTTTATGAAGAAGAAATTATCAAGGATAATACAGGGAAGCCTATCCGTGTCAAAACACTAGGTCAAAAACTTTATGTGGACAGTGTTAAACAGCATGATGTGACCTTTGGAATTGGGCCAGCAGGTACAGGGAAGACCTTTCTTGCAGTGACCTTAGCAGTGACTGCACTTAAACGTGGGCAAGTCAAGAGGATTATCTTGACACGTCCAGCGGTGGAAGCAGGAGAGAGTCTAGGTTTTCTTCCGGGTGATCTTAAGGAGAAGGTAGATCCTTACCTTCGACCTGTTTATGATGCTTTGTATCAGATTCTGGGGAAAGACCAAACAACTCGACTCATGGAGCGTGAAATTATTGAGATTGCGCCCCTTGCCTATATGCGTGGACGGACCTTGGATGATGCCTTTGTCATTCTCGATGAGGCGCAAAATACGACCATTATGCAGATGAAGATGTTTTTGACTCGTTTAGGTTTTCATTCTAAGATGATTGTCAATGGAGATATCAGTCAGATTGACCTGCCACGCAATGTCAAGTCCGGTTTGATTGATGCCCAAGAGAAACTCAAGAACATTCACCAGATTGACTTTGTTCATTTTTCAGCCAAGGATGTGGTTCGCCACCCAGTTGTCGCTCAGATTATCCGAGCCTATGAACCAGAACCGGTTAAAAAAGAAGAGAGTGAAGAATTAGATTCTCAACCTCTATATGAAGGATAGTTCTTTTGTACTTAAAGTTATCTCAATACTAAATCTATAGTAGATTGAAGCTAGAATAGTACGTTGTGACTGCTAAAACATTTTTAGAAATTAATTTGACTTTCCTGATTGATTTGTTTATATCTTATTTCAATCTACTATAAGTTTGCTTTTTAAATGTTTTATTCAATATCCTTATATTAGATTAGAAAGGTTTCAAGTGGAAGAAACGTATGGAATCAATCTTTTTAAAACTAGCTCAGTATCCCATAGTCGAGACAGAGCGTTTGTTGCTTAGACCTGTAACTTTGAATGATGCGGAAGCAATGTTTGACTATGCCTCGGACAAGGATAATACACGTTACACTTTTTCAACCAATCAAAATGTAGAAGAAACCAAGAATAATATTGCTCAGTTCTACTTGGCTAATCCCTTGGGACGCTGGGGGATTGAATTAAAAGATAACGGCAAGTTTATCGGAACCATTGACTTGCACAAGATTGATCCTGTTCTTAAGAAGGCAGCTATTGGCTACATTATCAATAAAAAGTATTGGAATCAAGGATTGACGACAGAAGCCAATCGTGCCGTAATTGAGCTAGCTTTTGAGAAGATAGGAATGAATAAGTTAGTTGCTTTACACGATAAGGCTAATCCCGCGTCAGGAAAGGTCATGGAGAAATCAGGCATGCGTTTTTCCCACGAAGAAGCTTATGCTTGTATGGACCAGCATGAAAAAGGCCGAATCGTGACAAGAGTTCATTATGTCTTGACCAAGGAAGACTATTTTGCAAATAAATAAGCAGTTGAAAAGAAATTTTTCGACTGTTTTTTCTTCCTCTTACGAATAATCTAAGAGAGGAGAAAATATGGAAGCAATTATCGAGAAAATCAAAGAGTATAAAATCATCGTCATCTGTACTGGTCTGGGCTTGCTTGTAGGCGGATTTTTCCTGCTAAAGCTAGCTCCACAAACACCTGTAAAGGAAACGAATTTGCAGGCTGAAGTTGCAGCTGTTTCCAAGGATTTGGTATCCGAAAAGGAAGTGAACAAGGAAGAGAAGGAAGAACCCCTTGAACAAGATCTAATCACAGTAGATGTCAAAGGTGCTGTCAAATCGCCAGGGATTTATGACTTGCCTGTAGGTAGTCGAGTCAATGATGCTGTTCAGAAGGCTGGTGGCTTGACAGAGCAAGCAGACAGCAAGTCGCTCAATCTAGCTCAGAAAGTTAGTGATGAGGCTCTGGTTTACGTTCCTACTAAGGGAGAAGAAGCAGTTAGTCAACAGACTGGTTCGGGGACAGCTTCTTCAACAAGCAAGGAAAAGAAGGTCAATCTCAACAAGGCCAGTCTGGAAGAGCTTAAACAGGTTAAGGGACTGGGAGGAAAACGAGCTCAGGACATTATAGACCATCGTGAGGCAAATGGGAAATTCAAGTCGATTGATGAACTCAAGAAGGTCTCTGGCATTGGTGCTAAGACCATAGAAAAGCTAAAAGACTATGTTACAGTGGATTAAGAACATCCCCATTCCCCTAATTTACCTGAGTTTTTTGTTACTTTGGTTTTATTACGCTATTTTCTCAGCATCCTATCTTGCTTTGTTGGGCTTTGTTTTTCTGCTAGTCTGTCTCTTTTTCCAATTTCCATGGAAATCAACAGGCAAAGTTTTAGTGATTTGTGGAGTCTTTGGCTTCTGGTTTCTGTTTCAAAATTGGCAACAGAGCCAAGCGAGTCAAAATCTGGCGGATTCTGTTGAAAGGGTACGGATTCTGCCTGACACTGTTAAGGTCAATGGTGATAGTCTGTCCTTTCGCGGCAAGGCTGATGGACGCATTTTTCAAGTCTATTATAAACTCCAGTCCGAGGAGGAGAAAGAAGCCTTTCAAGCTTTAACCGACCTGCATGAGATAGGACTAGAAGGGAAGCTTTCGGAGCCAGAAGGGCAGAGAAATTTTGGTGGCTTTAATTACCAAGCCTATCTGAAGACTCAGGGAATTTACCAGACTCTCAATATCAAAACAATCCAGTCACTTCAAAAGATTGGCAGTTGGGATATAGGAGAAAACTTGTCCAGTTTACGTCGAAAGGCTGTGGTTTGGATTAAGACGCACTTTCCAGACCCTATGCGCAATTACATGACAGGACTCTTGCTGGGACATCTGGACACCGACTTTGAAGAGATGAATGAGCTTTATTCCAGTCTAGGAATTATCCACCTCTTTGCCCTATCTGGCATGCAGGTAGGTTTTTTCATGAACGGATTTAAGAAACTTCTCTTGCGATTGGGCTTGACCCAAGAAAAGTTGAAATGGCTGACTTATCCCTTTTCCCTTATCTATGCGGGACTAACTGGATTTTCAGCATCGGTTATTCGCAGTCTCTTGCAAAAGCTACTGGCTCAACATGGGGTTAAGGGCTTGGATAATTTTGCCTTGACAGTGTTTCTCCTCTTTATTGTCATGCCAAACTTTTTCTTGACAGCAGGAGGAGTCTTGTCCTGCGCTTATGCTTTTATCCTGACCATGACCAGCAAAGAAGGGGAGGGGCTCAAGGCTGTTGCTAGTGAAAGTCTAGTCATCTCCTTGGGCATATTGCCCATTCTATCCTTCTATTTTGCGGAATTTCAACCTTGGTCCATCCTCTTGACCTTTGTCTTTTCCTTTCTATTTGATTTGGTCTTCTTACCGCTCTTGTCTATCTTATTTGCCCTTTCCTTTCTCTATCCAGTCATTCAACTGAATTTTATCTTTGAATGGTTGGAGGGAATGATTCGCTTGGTCTCGCAGATGACAAGTAGGCCGTTTGTCTTTGGACAACCTAATGCATGGTTTTTAATTTTATTGTTAATTTCCTTGGCTTTGGTCTATGATTTGAGGAAAAATATCAAAAGAGTAGCTGGCTTCAGCTTACTTATTGTGGGTCTCTTTTTCTTGACCAAGCATCCACTGGAAAATGAAATTACCATGCTGGATGTGGGGCAAGGAGAAAGTATTTTCCTAAGGGATGTAACTGGGAAGACCATTCTCATAGATGTAGGTGGCAAGGCAGAATCTGATAAGAAAATTGAAAAATGGCAAGAAAAGGCGACGACCAGCAATGCCCAGCGAACCTTGATTCCCTATCTCAAAAGTCGAGGAGTAGCCAAGATTGACCAGCTGATTTTGACAAATACGGACAAGGAACATGTTGGAGATTTGTTGGAGGTGACCAAGGCTTTTCATGTAGGGGAGATTTTAGTATCAAAAGGAAGTCTGAAACAGAAGGAATTTGTGGCAGAACTACAGGCGACTCAAACCAAGGTGCGCAGTGTGACAGCAGGAGAGAACTTGCCAATTTTTGGAAGTCAGTTAGAAGTCCTATCTCCAAGGAAAATTGGAGATCATGAAGATACCCTGGTTTTGTATGGAAAACTCTTGGATAAAAACTTTCTTTTCACTGGAAATTTGGAGGAGAAAGGAGAGAAGGACATGCTGAAGCACTATCCTGACCTAGAAGTGGATGTTTTGAAAGCTAGCCAACATGGCTCTAAAAAATCATTAAGTTCAGACTTTTTAGAACAGCTCAAACCAGAGATGACTCTCATCTCAGTTGGAAAGAACAATCGAACGAAACTCCCCCATCAGGAAACTTTGACACGACTGGAAGGTATCAATAGCAAAGTTTACCGAACTGACCAGCATGGAGCTATACGGTTTAAAGGTTGGAATAGTTGGAAGATTGAAAGCGTTCGATAGGAAAGATAAATATTATTATTAGACTTCCTGCGAAACAAAATATGGTATAATAGTTCTATGAATTATGAAGCAAGTAAACAACTAACTGATGCACAATTTAATCGTCTTGTTGGTGTTCAGCGCACGACTTTTGAAGAGATGTTAGCTGTATTAAAAATTAAACACGCAAAAGATGGATAAAAACCTAAATTAAGCCTAGAATACCTTCTTATGGCGACTTCAATATGTGCGAGAATATCGAACTTATGAACAAATTGCGGCTGATTTTGGTATCCACGAAAGCAACTTAACCCATCGGAGTCAATGGGTTGAAGTAACTCTTGTTCAAAGTGGTTTTACGATTTCAAGACCTCCTCTCAGTTCTGAGGACACGGTAATGATTGATGCGACGGAAGTAAAAATC
>NZ_VMKU01000054.1:0-34165 GCF_013276315.1 Streptococcus sp. 2741
CTACACCCTCAAAGCAGTGCTTTGAGCAACCTGCGGCTAGCTTCCTAGTTTGCTTTTTGATTTTCATTGAGTATTAGCAACAATATAGATAAGAAAGGCAAACATGATTACCAGATAGCTCACTATAAGGAAAACATGCTTAAAAATACTAGTATCAAATAAACTCACGATAGCTAATAATAGATTCATAATAAATACTATAGTCGCAAATAGTTGTACTTTTTTATCTTTCATAACTAGTCCCAGCCTAAATTACTTTCCAATATCCTACCGAAATTATAGCCGGTAATATAGCCTGACATATAACCTGTTGCTGCACCACAAGTAGCTAAAATGAATGCATAGCTAACTGTACCAATAACTGGTAAGGTTATTGTCCCTAGTGCTGCACCAGCTGCCGCTCCAGTTATAGCTCCTGCTATTCCGCTTGCGACACCACCTACACCTCCACAAAGCAAGGCAAGCCACCCTTCACCATCAAGATACATCATCTCTTCTTGCTCAATAGCAACATAGTTGTTTGGTAATACGAGTTCCATCAAAATTCTCTTTTTTATTAATCATGGTTAGGATAGTTTCCTAACAAGTGATCGCAGGCTTTGTTTAGTTACCTAAATTAGACTTCCTTCCTTTATCTTATTTTAAATATTTAAAACCAGTTACTGCTTGAAGCTTAACAGTTTACTTAATTCAAATAACAGCTAATCACTGATTCCCTAATTTTATCAAATATACTAATAACAACAATTGTGATACGATCATCATTATAAGAACAACATTTAACGAATCAAAGTTTTTCCGAGATAATAATAAAGCAACAGCAAGCAGTATTATTACTAAAGATTGAATAACTACTATTACTCTTAACATTTTATCCTCTACCAGTAACCAAAGCATAGTATCTATTTTCAAAACCGAGCATAACTATTGCACCTATTGCTCCAAATGCAACCAGCATTGCTCCCCTAATACCCCACTTATTTTTTTGATAATCAGAGTTTTTATATCCTGAATAGTAGACTCTTTCTCCTAACACATATCCTGTGCTATACGATGCGCCACCAATTGTGATAGCCAAGGCAACAATGGCCGAAATTGACATTGGTTCTCCGCCATCAAGATACATCATCTCTTCTTGTTCAAGATCAACATAATTATTTGGCAATACGAGTTCCATTTGTTTTCTCCTTTTTTATTAAGCATGGTTAGGATAGTTTCCTAACAAGTGAGCATCGACTTTGTTTATAGCACTTAGTTACCTAGATAAGATACTTTTTTGCCTAATCATATTCTATAGATGAACAGATTTGCAAACCTAATTAGTTGAAATTATTTCATTTGTTGTACGAACAGTATGAATCTAGATTATCTTCTTATTACTAATCAATATCCTTCGTGATTTTATCTTATCATACTCTCTATTCATACAGAAATTAAAATTATTTCTTAACCAACTTGTATAATAGAAAAAATCTAGTTGATTGATTCTGATGAGCCGTATTCTAATTTTATCAATCTTTTCTTGCCAGTTATTATTGTTACTAATAGAAATCTCATACAGCAGTAACTCGGCAAGACCTGTACACAGAAGGGTGTTCTGAGAATCTTCGATTTTTTTCAAAATATCCTCAAAGATCTCGCTATCCGTTAAAAAGGTAGATTGGTTAATCGCATCATACAGCAGAATACACATTAAGTCAGAATAATTTAGCTCTGATTTTTGTATTTTATCCTTTAAAGTATTGCTCAAATCCCTGTCAAACGAATCTTCTTTTTGCCATTTATTTTGATTGAAAAGAAATTCCGTCTTATTAAAAACGATATGGTTGATATCCATTATATTCCAAAAAAATATTGTAGTAAGCACGATGAGGGCAGAAGGAATTTTTAAAATAAATACTAGAATAATAGCTATTTCAAGAATAAAACTCCATATAATCCTCGATTTTAAATCATCAGCAGACAAACTTTTACGGTGGAATGAAAAATAGGGTGAGAATCGCACATTTACTTTCTTCTTTCCTGTAAAAATAAAAGGAAAAATTGTAATAAGACCTTCTTTCTTGTATACATCTTTCAATGCATATACTAGGTCTAAAACTATTTTTGAGAAAATCAAGCTACAGAAAGTAAGACCCATACTGATAACAAAATCAAGGGGAATTTCTAAATTCAATGGCAAGTTATTCACTAAGACATGCAACTCTAACCACAAGCCTAAAAAAGGAAGCATTAGTAAGAAAACAATTAGTTTACGCATCATAATTTTACAGCACCCTTATCTTTTTTTAATTTTGCATAAACTATCATTGCTATGGTTAAAATCAAAAATATTAAATTAATCATAATGATTAATTTCTTTAGTTCCTCATCAACATGATCATATGCTAAAAAAGTTACAGAGGAAATTAGTAGAAATGCCAAAAATACAATAACAAAAATTTTTTCAATTTTCATACCCATTTTACAATCACCTTAAGTCGTTTAAGTTTAGATCTCTGCGATGAATATCATTATTTGCCCAAATTGTTGTGATTGCATCACCAATTGACATCCAAGTTGCAAATCTGTTAATAGCAGAAGTTGCAAAACCTGCTTTATTGATAACAACTTTAGTCATCATCGTCTCTATAAAAATATTTTCTATACACTCTTGATAATACCAAAATTAATGTCAATATCATACCAAGAGCTATAATAATAGAATTTATTAGATTTATTTTAGTATATCCAATCACTAGTCCAATTATTGGACTAGTGATTGGATATACTAAAAATGACAAAAAATGAATTTCACCAATTCCAGCAAAAAAATGTTTCATTTTAAATATCCCAATTTTACCTTTCGTCTTAACAATCCACTAACAACTCTATTTACTTCTCTTTTTTTTGAAAAATCTTGATAGCAAATTTGCTCCACTTAATGCCACTAAGATTTCAATGGGCAAAAAATAGTAATCCCATATCAAATGGGAAATCAGCAATGTTAGAAATAGTATACAGTCAATATAACTATTCTGAAAATACTCTGTAATTACATAATACAGAAATGCCACAACCACTGAAATTAAAACAACCATCATAATACTATCATCCTGTTCTTAATTTATTGTCACTTTTTCCATCCCATTCATCAATAGCATTAAAAAATCCAATCAAGAAATGATTACCCACTCACTAATACTATTCTAAAATTTAATTTTTTGGGGGATTTAGTAACGCAATTCCAATTAGCAATACACCTAATATAAATAAAAGTATTTCCCAAAATTTATTCTCAGTTTTAATAAAAGGTATAAGATACATACTAACCAATATGGAACTTACTCCTAAAATAGCAAAGACCACTCTGACTCTATCACTTAGTTTAAACATATTTAATTCCCCATAAAATAAGCAGTGGCTACGTTTACTGTAACATTCCCCCGTCTTTATGTAGAGATAATCCCCTATCAATACACCTCATCTCTTCTTACTCAATAGCAGAATAATTATTTGGTGATACGAGTTTCATAAGATTTCTCCTCTTTAACGTTGCATGGTTAGGATAGTTTCCTAACAGGTAATAGTCAACTTTGTTTATAGTACTTAGTTACCTAGATAAGATATCCTTTCACTATTTGATTTTAAAGAGAAGTAAGATTTAACCATATCTATCTCACTTCTTATTTTTAAATAACTCATACTCTTTTTCTCTGATAAAGGGAAGTGAGAAATTAGAAAAAATTAGTAGAATTGAAAATAGGTATCCATCTTTTTGCATTGCTAAAACATAGCCTAAAAATAAATAGACAATCAAATCTAGTACAAAAAGAGAAAATATCCTCCTTTTCATTACATTACTTGTCTTAAAGATTCTATTTAATAGAATCTTTATTGTAGTATCTACACAAATTTTTATCAAAAAAATAAGAGTTAGTACACGATTAGCAACTGTACCATGAAGAATAAATGGAAATATAGTTAATATAAAACTAGAAATCTCTAAATATTTTATCCAAGGAGATTGAGACATCTTACTTTTAAACTGACTGATTTTCCTATACTCGCTAGCTAATCTAGTATCAAAATCTTTACCAATTATATTAAAGATTAAGAACTCCAGGATAAAAATACTGATTAATACGATATAAGTAGAAACCTTTCCTGGGAAATATTTATTGATTAAAATCGGGAAACTCATTAACAGAATCGAATTTATGGCTAGACAGATAGATACTATTTTATTTTTCACTGAATATATAGGGAGCGATACTATCGAATAGAGAAACGCTAAAAAAAGAAGCAAGAAATACTCTGTGCTGCTAATTAGCGGCGCCCTTAATGATAAAAATATATACAGCCAACACACGATGAGGTGTATTTTTCGAATCTTATCTACACTACTCATTCTTCCTCCTCTTATCTTTAGTTCCATTTTTAAACTATGTCAACCTTTTTCACAAATTTATTTCGACTTTCTTTTTTACTTTTTACACTGCTATGATACAATATTTTTAACAAGATTTTATTATTTGTTAACTTTTTTCACAGAAAGGAGAAAATCATGCGTTATGATTTCGGAAAGGTCTATAAAGAAATACGTGAGTCAAAGGGGCTGACCCAAGAAGAGGTCTGTGGGGGTGTTCTCTCAAGAACCAGCTTATCAAAAATCGAAAGTGGCAAGACAACCCCAAAATATGAAAATATGGAATTTCTTCTCCGTCAAATCAATATGAGTTTTGAAGAGTTTGAATATATCTGTCAACTTTATCAACCAAGTCAACGCACAGAGATTATGCAAACCTATCTCAATATGCGTTCCATTACCGGGACCAGCGATCTTGTCAATTTATTTCAAAAATGCCAAGACTACCTCAAGACCCACCACGATCTCCCTATAGAAGAAATCAGAGATATGCTTGAAGTTGTCATTTATATCCGTCAACACGGGGCAGGTGAACTATCAGATCACGCAGAACAGGTTGTCAAAAAACTTTGGAGAAAAATTGAAAAACAAGATACATGGTATGAGAGTGATCTAAAAATCCTCAATACCATTCTTTTCAGTTTTCCCATTGAATACCTCCATCTCATCACTGGAAAAATATTGCAACGCCTAGAAGTCTATAAAAACTATCAACATTTATATGACTTGCGAATGACAATTCTATTAAACCTTTCCACACTCTATCTATACACTCAAGATAAAAACATGTGTAAGCAAATCTGCTACACTTTACTAGAGGACGCCAAGAATAAGAAAAGCTACGATAGGCTGGCTATCTGCTATGTCCGTATTGGGATTTGTACAGATAATGCTAAACTTATCCAAAAAGGGTTCTCCCTTCTGGAGCTAACCGAGGAAACTTCTATACTGTCTCATCTCGAAAAAGAAGTAGAGATCTATTACCAAGCGAAGGAAAGATAAAAAAGCCGAGGGATTTCCTCGACTCTTTACATATTATTTGTTCGTTAGTTCTTAATACCAGCCATTGTTAAGCCAGAAGTTTTTAGCTCTGCCAAGCCACATAGTTTGCTTACTACTACGTGTCCATGTCACCATGAATCGCCGAACGATTTAACGAGAAAGTATGACTTTTACGTTTATCCCAACTCAATTATGACATTTTTTTCAAAAGTCAATATATCTCACTTTTTTAACGACAAGAAAGAGGCTGTCAATCGACCAACCTCTTATTCTGAACCTATCAATCTAGCACTTTTTAGCTTCATTCGCTTTCTTAGCGACTGCAATTTGGTATTTCACTTGGTCAAACCCTGTACCTCCCAAGGAATTTCGTCTTTGAACAGCAGTTTTAGGTTGCAAGTAGACATAAATATCCTCGGCAATGAGGGAATGATAGGTTTGTAATTCCTCCAAAGTCCAATCTTGAATATTTTTAGCAGACTTGATAGAGTCTAACACTAATCTTCCCACAACCTCATGAGCTTCTCTAAATGGCAAGCCTTTTCCTGCCAAATAATCTGCCAACTCAGTTGCATTTGAAAAGTCCTTCTCTGTCGACTCTTGCATTTTTTCCTTGTTTACCTGCAAGCTAGATAACATACCTGCCAACACATCCAAAGAATTTAAAATCGTTTCGACCGTGTCAAACATTCCTTCCTTATCCTCTTGCAGATCCTTATTATAAGCTAAGGGCAAGGACTTCATGACTGTCAATAGTCCAAACAAATGTCCATAAACTCTACCAGTCTTTCCTCGAATCAACTCAGCCATATCTGGATTTTTCTTTTGGGGCATAATAGAGGAACCTGTTGTAAACGTATCTGACAAGGTAATGAATTGGTACTCAAAACTACACCAATTGATCATTTCTTCACAAAAACGGCTCATGTGCATCATGAGTATGCTGGCATTGGATAGAAATTCTAAGATAAAATCGCGATCACTAACAGCATCCAAAGAATTTGTATAAGGTTGCTTAAACTCTAACAAATCGCTAGACAATTGGCAATCAATGGGGAAAGTCGTCCCTGCCAAAGCTGCCGCACCTAGAGGGCATAAGTCTGTATGCTTCTGGTTAAATTCAAAACGTTCACTGTCTCTCTGAAACATATTGTAGTAAGCCATCAGGTGATGGGCAAAACTAATAGGCTGGGCATGTTGCAGATGGGTATAACCCGGCATGATCGTCTCCACATGATTTTCCGCCAAATCCAATAAAACACCCTTGAGATGAGCCAGTTTATCTAGGACATGGCCTAGTTGCTCCTTGAGATACAAGTGCATATCTGTCGCAACTTGGTCATTTCGAGAACGAGCCGTATGTAACTTCCCTGCAAGGGGACCAATTTTTTCTGTCAGCAACACTTCCATATTCATGTGAATATCTTCGTTTGCGATATCAAAGTCAAGTTGACCTGCCTCTAGCTCTTCTAAAAGCTCTTTCAACCCTTCTTGAATCTTTTCTGACTCATTCAAACTCAAAATGCCCGTCTGACCCAACATCTGAACGTGGGCTAAAGAACCAATCACATCAAATTTAGCTAATTTCTGGTCAAAAGATATACTCGCACCAAAGCGCTCTACCCAGTCTTCGACAGTACCTTCAAAGCGACCACCCCATAATTTTGTATTCTTAGCCATATCACATCCACCTCTCTATCCAATCGCCCTATTTGGCGCTTTTTTGAACCTCAGAATGAACCTTGGTTGGAAGTCCCCACAACTTAATAAAGCCAACAGCCGCATCTTGGTCAAAGGTATCCGCACTGGTATACGTCGCCAAATTTTCATCGTAAAGTGAATTTGGTGATTTCCGAGCCACGACCTGAGCGCTTCCCTTATAGAGTTTGACTTTTGCAGTCCCATTGACAACTTTTTGAGTCTCTTTAATATAAGCAATCAAGGCTTGTGTAGCCGGACTAAACCACAAAGCATTATAAATGAGATTTGATAATTCATTTTCTATGATTGGTTTAAAATGAGCCACTTCTCTCACAAGCGTCAAATCCTCAATTTCCTTATGAGCTGTCAGCAGGGTCACTGCACCTGGACACTCATAGATTTCTCTTGATTTAATCCCAACCAAGCGATTTTCCACGTGGTCAATCCGTCCAACCCCATGTTTTCCAGCTATTTCATTGAGTTTTTGAATCAAATCTGCCAATTTTAGCACTTCTCCATTGAGAGAAACTGGAACACCTTCACTAAACTCAATTTCAATGTATTCTGGCGTATCTGGAGCTTGCTCTGGAGAAGTTGTGATGCCAAAGGCTTCTTCTGGAGCCTGATTCCATGGATTTTCCAAAACACCACACTCATTAGCACGTCCCCAAAGATTTTGGTCAACAGAGTAGGGATTGTCAAGGTCAGCAGGAACAGGTACCCCATTTTCCTTGGCATAATGAATTTCTTCCTCCCGAGACCATTTCCATTCACGAACTGGCGCAATCACTTTTAAATTGGGATCCAAGGCTGCAATCGATACTTCAAAACGTACTTGGTCATTCCCCTTACCTGTACAACCATGAGCAATTGTAGTCGCTCCTGTCTGATGCGCGATTTCAACCAATTTTTTAGAAATCAGAGGGCGGCTCAAGGCAGATACCAAGGGGTACTTTTGTTCATAGTAGGCATGTGATTGGAGAGCCACTAGCACATAATCTGTAGCAAATTCGTCCTTAACATCAATGACATAAGATTCGACTGCCCCAACCTTGAGAGCCTTATCATGGATGAAATCTAAGTCTTTCCCTTCACCCACATCCATACAAACTGCAACAATATCATAGTCTTTCTTCAGCCAGGTAATAGCAACTGATGTGTCTAAACCGCCAGAATAGGCCAAAATTACTTTTTCTTTACTCATATTCTTTTCCTTCTTTCTATTTTTCAATGGACGCTTTAAAGGCATCCTCAATGAGTTTGTCTAATTCTCCAGACTCCTTCAACTTTTGAATGGTTTTATCGACTGCCTCTTTTAATTCCTTGCTATCTTTTTTCATGGCGACCGCGTAGGAATCATCTTGCTCTTTTTCAAAATTGAGGTCTGCGATTGCTAAATCAGGATTATTTTCCACAAATCCCTTGGCAACTGGTTCTTCAAAGATGACGGCATCCACTTGCCCTGATTTTAAATCTGTGATTAAATTCCCATTTTTAGGCAGAGATACGAGGGATGAATTTTGTAGCAAATCTTTCGCCATCGTCTCTTGAATCGAACCTTTCTGTGCTCCGACCTTTTTCTGCGCCAAGTCGTTTACAGACTGATAAGTGGCCAAGTCAGATTTTTTGACAATGAGTTTATTTTTTGCAGTATAGTAGGGAATTGAAAAATCGAACACCTTGCTCCGCTCATCTGTCTTAGAAACACCAGATATGGCAAGGTCAGCTTTACCTGATTGAACACTAGCCAGTACATTGTCAAAACTCATGGGAGATAGTTCCAATTCGACACCTAGTTCTGTTGCGATAGCCTTGGCTAATTCGATATCTGAACCCACAATCTGATTTTTCCCATCAACCACTTTTTGGTATTCAAATGGAGCAAAATCTGGATTGAGGGCTACAACCAATTTTCCTTTGGACTTGATAGCTTCAATTCCAGCCGATTGATTGTTACTACAAGCAAATAGTAGGGGGAGCATCACTAAACCAAACATCGTCATCAACACCTTCTTCATCTTATTCATAACAAAGCCTCCTTTATGTTTATTCTTTTTAGTTGTATAAATAATACTACTATCCTCATCGTTTGTCAAGCCTAAATTGAAAATTTTTTCAGTTTAAAACAAAAAAACCTAGAAATACTACATAAAAATGTCATTTCTAGGCGTATTTATGCTATTAGACTTCCTGTGAAACTAGAATCCTAGTTCACGGTTGATAATTTCAGCAATTAAATTTATTCGTAATCCAAAGCGTTTACGTCGATTTCGATAGGTTGTTGAAAACATTTTAAACGTTTCTACTTTGGCAAAAACATTCTCAACCTTGATTCTCTCTTTAGATAGCACATGATTATAGGATTTATCTTCAAGAGTTAGTGGCTTAAGTTTGCTTGATTTCCTCGGAGTTTGCGCTTGTGAATACATCTTCATGAGCTCTTGACAACCACTGTCAGCCAAGATTTTACCAGCTTGTCCGATATTTCTGCGGCTCATTTTGAACAACTTCATATCGTGGCAATAGTCCACTGCAATATCCAAAGAAACAATTCTCCCTTGGCTTGTGACAATCGCCTGAGCCTTCATAGCATGACATTTCTTTTTACCAGAATAATTGGTTAGTTGATTTTTTTAGGACGATTGATTTTTACCTCTGTTGCATCCACAATCACCGTATCCTCAGCACTAAGATGAGTTTTTAAAATCGTAAAACCACTTTGAAGAAGAGTCACTTCAACCCATTGACTCCGACGGATTAAGTTGCTTTCGTGAATGCCAAAATCAGCCGCAATTTGTTCATAAGTTCGGTATTCTCGCATGTATTGAAGAGTAGCCATGAGGAGGTCTTCTAGGCTTAACTTAGGGGTTCGTCCACCTTTTGCGTGTTTAAGTTGATAAGCTGTTTTTAACACAGCTAACATCTCTTCAAAAGTAGTGCGTTGAACACCAACAAGGCGCTTAAATCGTGCATAACTTAATGGTTTACTTGATTCATAATTCATAGTTTTATGCCAATTTGGCATAAAAGATAATCTTACTCTGGAGAGAAATATCCTAAAAGTTCTGCTTTATGGATTGCCTCCTGCCTATTATTAACACCTAGCTTTGAAAATACATTTGCCAAATGATTCGAAACAGTCCGCTTACTTAAAAATAAGGTTTCACAAACCTCATCAATTGTTAAACCATTTCTAATCGATTCTAACACTTCTATCTCTCGTTCAGACAAGATATCCACGATTTCTTCTACCGAAAAATACTTTTTTCCACTATATATACCTTTTAATTGAGTAAGAAGCTTATCTGGATCGATACTTTTATCAATAAAAGCATAGGCTCCCATCTTCTGAGCTCGATACTCATAAATTTTTTTGCTATACCCTGTTAAAATAACGATTTTAATACCTCGTTCTTTTTTTATCATTTCTTCTGCCAAGGCTAATCCATCTGTTTCATAAATACTAGTCAAATTAATATCTATCAAAATGATATCGTATGGACTATAATCAATATCATCTACTGATTGAAAATTTTCAACTAAATCAACATATTCAATTGTTTCTGATAACTCTAAAATCATTTTTATGCTCTGACTAAACAACTTGTGATCATCAATTAATAAAATTTTCATAGCATAGCTCCTTATCTATTGGTAATTGAATTTCTACTTGAAACATAGCATCCATTGTCTGAATTTCTATTGTTCCACCTAAAACACTAACACGATTTTCTAAATTCTTTAACCCATAACCAAGATGGTTACTAGAAATATCATAATTATTTTTACAAGATAAATAAATAATATCGTCAGATACAGAGAGAGATAACCAAATAGTATGTCCTGATGAATATTTAACAGCATTAGTCACTAATTCTTCAATAAAGCGATAAAGAATCTTATCATACGGTTCCATTAGAAAAAAATCAGACTGAAAATCTGTTTCAACTTCTTTCATAGTCTCATATCTCCTCAATATTCTATCAATTAATGATGTATATTTTTTAGTTAACTCCTCATTGCCACTACTCATTGGTTGATAATAATCCATTCTCTCTCGGATACGTTGAACTAGTTCATCTGAGACATATCCAATCTGAGTTCTAAACTTCTCATCTTCTCCATATTTATTAAAATTTTTAATAGCCATCACACTTTGTAATACTTCGTTATGAAGAAATTCTGCGAATTGTTGCTCTATATCTTCATTAGCTAACAAATTCTTCACCATCTTATTTCTTTTCAAAAATAAAACTTCTAAATAATCTTTTGCACCCGTTAGCCGCTTACCTCTAAATAATCTAATAAATTCTTCCGTTAGAAATCCAACAATCAGCACAAGTAAATTAAAACAAATAAAACTTTGTTTTAAATCTAGTCTTGCAATAATAAATGTAGCAATTAAAAGGATACTTACCCCCAGTAGTACTTTTAAACTTGCCTCAATATATAATAGTTTCAACTCATCTATCTTTTTTTGAAAACTCATATAAATTGTTTTCAAGTGGAACGAAACAAGTACCAAAAAAATTTCTACATACCATAAAAAATTTAAAATACCAATATCAGCCGTGTTAATATATAAAATGACATAAGTAACGGGTAGAAAAAATGAAAGGAAGGTTAAATTTTTCCTCTGGTAATTTAAAAAAGATTTCAACTCTTTTTTATACATCATTAACAGAACAATAGGTAAGCAAGAAATGAAAAATGATGTAAATATAGATAAGAATAAAAAGAGAGGCTCACTAAAAAAATAAGATATCTCTGTAATAATCGTAACAATAAAAGTTACAAAAAATAGTTCCTCACCTATTTTTTTACCTAACAGAATAATAGATACTGAACTATAAACTAATAGAAAAGAATTAATGGGATGAAGCAGATCTAAAAAATGGAATAATGTGTGTTCAACATTCAAACTCAGAGCCAATTGCCAACTAATTAAAAATAGAGATAGTAATAGCCACAACTTTAATTCACTATATTTAAACTTTAAGAAATTACAAATATAAGTAGAAATAATCAACAAAATAATAAAAACAACTGCAAATTTTTGAGTAAAAGTTGATGAAAAGTCAAATGGAATTTTAAGGTATATATAAACCATTAATATAAAATGATTTATTAAAGTGCTCCACCATAACAATAATGAGTTATCAGAAATATTCTTTAACCACGTCTTCATATTTAAAATTTCCTACTATGATTTTTTGTTATCATTATATCACAAAACCAGAATAAGGATAGCTAATATCCCATTCTGGTTTTCACTCATTAGATCTGATTACTGGCCCTCACACAAATTTTATAGGTAAAATAGATATAAATTGTAAATAAACCAATCATAAACAATAAATATTTTACATCAATTACAACTGTTGTATTTGCAAAATTTTCAAAGTAGCCTAATAAGCTATTACTAAGTGAACAACTCAATGGAATAGCTATTAGCAACGGTATTAGAAAATAGGCGAGAATCTGTTGAAAAATAATTTTTTTATTTTGCATTCTTTGATTTCCTAATAAATAAAGTATATTGTAATCATTAACACTTTCTAATGCATTTGTGGAAGCCTGCAACGACAGAATACTCAATGTGATAACTGTAAAAATAACTCCAACAAAAATTAGAACTAATACAATGACTCCCATAACTCCTAGATATAGTTCTGCTGATCGAACTTTTGTTTGATATACAAAATCAGCTTGATTTCCTTCTTGATCCGTAAAATAATAATTTTCAATCCAGTTCTCTAAAAATGATTCAACATTTCGTTTATCAATCCCTTTTTTATATAAGGCTACATAATGTAAACTGTTAATAGTCAATTTTTTCGCTACTTTATCAGGGACTATCAATGTCCCTCGATCATTATTTTCTACTGTAGTAACAAAATAAACATTTTCCAAAGGACTTTTAGAACTTGACCTTAACTTTACATCGGAAACAGTCAATTCGTTAGTTTTAGAGAGAAATTCCCTAATCTGCTTCCTAGTGCCTTTATAGTTTGCATTTATTAAAAATTCATTGTCTGACAAACTGACTTCTTTTTTCCCTTGAAGTCTTAATAAAGAATTATAATCAGTAAGCGAAACAATATTAACGAACGAGCCTCCTAATTCTTTATCTAAATCCCATAAATTGCTTGTATCAATAATATCTTTATAAGTCAATTCACTTATATAAGTTGGATACTCAAACTCTTTATCAATAATCGAAAAGTCAAAACCATCTTCTTTTAACTTATTCTTTACATCTATATTGTTATGATGGTATTTTTCTCCCTTAAACATCTGCACATCAATATCATAAGGAATAAATTTATTTAAATCATTACTCAATGAACTGTAGGCACTACCACTAAAAATCAATAAGCTAGTTGCTAATGCCAAGGAAAGCGATAATACCGATATGGTCACCGAATTACGATCTGCTTGCTTAGATAGTTGTCTGAGTTTAAATGAATTATATTTCTTGAAATACCAATTTGGCAATGAATAAGTTAAGCGGATCAAAGAATGACTTAATGTACTGTAAAAAATAAATATAACTAGTACAAACAGTGTTATAAGTAACATTCCCCAATTTCTAAGAATTGAAATATGTGTATAGTCTGATAAATAGACACATCCAAAGCAAATAACTAGTGCCGACAAGATAAATAGTAGCAATTGCCATTTTGTTTCTCCTTTCGAAAAAATAGAACTTTTAACACCATTTTCTTGAATAAGAGAAATAATAGCTTGCTTTCTAAAGGTAACTATGTCCATCACACCAATGACTACACTTGTTGCTAAATATGATATTCCTAATAAATTAACTGATTTCATGTCTAGAAAAAACATATTACCAAAATAATTCCCCATAAAAAAATTAGATGCAATATGTGCTAGAACAATCAATACTCCTAACCCTAAGATAAATCCTGCAAGCAAAGCAAACAGATTAACAACCATTGTCTCACAGAAAAGCGTTCCTACAATATGACGTTTTTTCATCCCCAATGTTGCGTATAGACCTAGCTCTTGTTTTCTTCGACCTAATACGAAACCAGTGGAGTAAACAACTAAAAAAGCAATTGTACTCAATACAACATAAGATAATAGTCCCATATATTGTGTCATAATGGTTGTCATCATCTCCTTAGCACCTGATAAACTTTGCATAACAGGATGACTTGGCAAAGCATTAAATGCATAGAGTAGACTATAAATTAACGTTAAACTAAGAAAATAAACTGTGTAGGTCTGTAAATTTCTTTGAACATTTCTGAGAATTAATTTTGGATACATCCTACTTCTCCTTATCGTGTATGTTTATAAATTTTTTGTAAGTATTCTTCATTTGATAAAGAATGGCGGTACATATCTGCTGTAACTTGTCCATCCTTTAATAGAATAATTCGTGATGAATACTTAGCTGCTGCCGGATCATGTGTCACCATTAAAATGGTAATGCCAAAAACTTGATTAATCTCTTGCAGAAGAGCCATTAAATTTTCTGAGTTAGCCGAATCTAAAGCACCTGTTGGTTCATCTGCAATAAGCAGTTTAGATTCATCAATTAGAGCACGTGCGGTGGCAACACGCTGTCTTTGTCCTCCTGATAATTGATTGGGAAATTTATTTCGTAATTGACCAATTGATAATTTTTCTAGGATATTTTCTATTTTTAAATGACAATCAGCAACTTTTTTCCCTTGAATTTGTAATGGTAAGACAATATTCTCATAAACTGTTAAAGTTTCAACTAAATTATAAGATTGAAAGATATAGGAAATATTTTGTGAGCGATAGTTTGCCAATTGATTATCTGTTGCATTGATGATATCAAATCCCTCAAAGGAAATATCACCTGACGTCGGCTTATCGATTGTTGAAATACAGTTTAACAAAGTTGTTTTTCCACTGCCGCTTGCTCCCATAATAGCAAGAAATTCTCCTGTCTTTACAGAGAGATTAACATCCGATAAAGCATGAACTAGGCTATCTCCCTCCCCAAACTCTTTATTTAAATTTTTTACAACTAATTGTGACATAAATATTCCTCCATTTCTATTTTACAAGACTATTATAATCAATCTGAGCTTTAATATCATGAGTAATTCGTGCATAATCTCTCTAAAGACAAGTAAAAAAGCCATAAACTAGTATGGCTTTTTAAATATACATCATTTTCGTTCTTTTCGTTTTTTCATAACGTAGACGATACCAATAATAGATGCTCCTAGAATCAATACGGGAGCATAAAACTCAAGTGTTCCAATAATTCCTTCCATCTTACTCTCCAATCTTGTTCATTCTATCTACAGCGGACATTTGGTGACGTACATTCATAAGAAAGCGTGAAAGCCCACCCACAGCGACCTTGACTAGTCATTCGAATTGCTGTTCTGAGTCCAGCTGCAGAATTACCTGCTAATTCTTGATTGTCAATTTCATGACGCAAGCTATCAACTTCTACATAATTTTCTTCCATTTTGTTTCTCCTATAATTTATCATTTAACTCTATATCTGTCAACTATAATAAGGAAAATTTTCACATCTCAAGAAACATATATACTTCCTAAATTAACAATTAACATTATTACTTGTACATTCATAAGAACATGTGAAACATCGACCGCAGCGACCAGCTAGAGTCATTTTAAATGCTGAATACCAGCCTCCTGCACCAGAAGTTCCTTCCAATTCTTGAGCGCTAATTTCAAAGTCTAAAGTGTCAATTTCTGAATTATATTGCTTGTTTTCCATATTGTCCCTCGCAAAACTTTCCTTGTTTATAATAAATTTAACAAATACTATTTATCAGAATAAAATTTTCTAATCCTTAGTTAACCGCATTTTACATGATTACTAGTACATTCAAATGAACCAGTAAACCATCGACCACAACGACCTGCTAGACTTAATTGAACTGCCGTGAACCAGCCTGAACCTGATTTGCCTGAAAGCTCCTGCTCGTTTACCTCAAAATCCAAATTATCAATCTCTGATGACATTTTCTTTTCTTCCATCATTTTCTCCTATTTTTATTTACCACAACTTACGTTGTTACTAGTACATTCAAATGAACCAGTAAACCATCGACCACAACGACCTGCTAGACTTAATTGAACTGCCGTAAACCAACCTGAACCTGATTTACCTGAAAGCTCTTGCTCGTTTACTTCAAAATCCAAATTATCAATCTCTGATGACATTTTCTTTTCTTCCATCATTTTTCCCCCATTTTTATTTACCACAACTTACGTTGTTACTAGTGCATTCAAATGATCCTGTAAACCATCGACCGCAACGACCTGCTAGACTTAATTGAACTGCCGTAAACCAACCTGAACCTGATTTGCCTGAAAGCTCTTGCTCGTTTACTTCAAAATCAAGACTATCAATTTCTTCACATTTATGAATATGTTTAGTCATAAACAACTCTCCTTTCTTTTTTTAAGATAATCATCTTTACACTACTAAGTATACATCGCTAAATAGCTTTAGTAATGAGTAAATCGTGCAATAATATTGAACGATTTAAAAATTAAAAATGGTAATACAGATTGATTAGCTAGATATTCTAATATAGCAATAGACTCCGTGTGAAATATCTTTTTCTATCTATGTCAAGCTAGCTTGAACAATTAAATTGGAACAATCAATTTAGCTCTATGACAATGTATCTATCATAATTCTCACACCTTCAGCATACTGCTAGTAGAAAATAAAGTTGGAGGCTATATTGATGTCACAACGGAGTATTTCTTTGGAAATTCCATAATCTTGTCGTTTTTTTCAGAAAAATAGAAATAATCTGTTCTTAAAGTTCGTATTAGAAAATTAAAACTTACCTTGTTTCAAGCTCTCAATCAAGAAACAATAGAAACCATTTTGAGTAAAGTGTTGATCGGTGGCAATTCGACTAGTCATAACCACCCGTGAAAACGGGTGGCTTGTACACTGGCTATAAGCCGTTTCTCTCCAGCGGCGTCTAAAAACGCTCGCTGAACTTCGTTCAGGTCATGCTATATTATTTGACTAATTTTTCTCACAGAGAAAAACTGGCTTGAAACCACAATTAAAAGGACTGAGTCCTGTGCAATACAGGATTCAATCCTTAGCATAAATTAATAGTTCAACTTTTGAGGTCATTACACCTTGACGAAGTAGAATTCTTTTCAATTTTTACATTTTCCAATATTTTTAGTGAGTGATACTATAAAACTAAACCCCATACTTCTGAGACATAAGTTTATTCTTACTTTTCTTGGAAGTGTGATACAAATGATAAGCATAATCAACTCATTTAATGCAAAATAACTTAAACTTGAAATTTTTTATTAAAATTAATAATTCATTTGATAAAGTTGACTGTATAAACCATCTCTATTATTTAATAGCTCTCTATGCGTCCCTCTCTCAGAAATTTTTCCATTGTCCATAACAAAAATCTGATCAGAGTCAATAATTGTAGATAAACGATGTGCAATCAAGATTATAGTAATATTCTGCTCTTTAAATTTTCTCATTATTTGTTTTTCGTTTACATTATCTAAATAGCTTGTCGCTTCATCTAAGAGCATAATTCGAGGTTTCTTGACTAATGCTCTAGCCAAAATAATTCTTTGACGTTGCCCACCAGACAAATTCAATCCCATCTCCGAAACTAGCGTATGATATCCCATAGGCATATTTTGGATTTCATCGTGAATATTTACTAATTTACAAATTTCCTCTACTTCTTCTTGTGAAATAATATTATCACCTATAATATTTTCAAGAATAGTTTTATTAAAGAGTGTCATATCTTGAGGTACAATTCCAATTTGTTGACGTAAGTATTTTTTCTCAAATTTATCATAATCTATATTATCAAACAATATTTCTCCTGAACTTGCTGGATATAGACCAATTAATAACTTAGATAGAGTGCTTTTCCCAGAACCAGATGATCCGACAATTGCAACCTGCTCTCCTTGTTTTATTTCTAAAGAAATATTTTCTAAAACCTTTTTACTATCTTTTGTATATGAAAATGATACATTTCTTAATTCAATATCGCCTTTTAAATCAAATTTTAATTCTCCATTTTCCTCCATGTCTTCTTCTAAAATTTCAACTATCCTAGCTAAAAACGTTTTACTATTGTAAAATGATACTACTGTTTCAAAAATATTATTAGTTTTACTGAATAAAAGAGTACTTAAAGAATAAAGTGCAAATACACTTCCTATACCAACACTACTATTTGATTGTAAAGCAACAAACAGCAATATAAAAGGTGAAATAAATGTGATAATAGTAAATAACGAATTCACAAATCCTGAAAAAATTTCACTACATTTATATCTATATATATTTTTATCAAATAAACTCTTCCACTGCTTATATGTCTGGTCTTCAAAACCTTCCATTTTAATTCCCATCATAGAATAAACCATTTCAATCTGTTTATTCTGTAAATCATTTTGAGAAATTATAAATGACTTATTTCTTTGTTCTAAACTCTGTCTGGTCAAGAATAATATAAAAAGATTCAAAAAAAACAATAGAACAGCTAATAAGGATATAATATAATTAAATCTAGCAAAATAGATTAAAATGCAAATAGCAAACCCTATATCTAAAATCCCAAGTATAAACTGATTTGTAAATAACTGTCTGATTCTAGACAAACCATTTATTGAGTAGATTAAATCTCCGCTACTTCTAGTAGAAAAAAATTTATAAGGTAACTTAAAGAGATTACTTATCACATTATTGTTTAGTCGCTCATCAATAGCACTTGTCAATATAATTGCAAAATATCTCTGGCACAACATGATAATAAAATATATGGAGACAAAAACTAAGAATCTAAGTAATAAATCGAATTGTTTAATAAAAACTCCCTTTGAGACTTCGTTTAAAATTTGTTGCATCCATAGAGGAAAAATAAAATTTACTCCATAACTACCTAGTGTTAAAAAAAGCAATGGAATAAAATATGGCCAAGTTTTTAACAACTGTTTATAAACTACTTGAAAGTTTTCTTTACTCTTTCTCCTAGATACTTGTGAACTATCTACTATACTGATTAGATACTCTGAAAAACCTTCTGAAAATTCTTCCAAACTATATCTAATTCTACCAAGTTCTGGATCGACAACCCATACAAATTTTTCGTTTACCTTCTCAATTACTACAAAATGTTTACTTTGCCATAAGGCAATTGCTGGAGTCAAAATTTTAGAGAAATTTTCAATTTGTTCTTTGGGATAACGAAACGACTTAATAGAAAATCCAATATTTTCTAATATATCAATTAAGTTTCCAAAATTTGTTCCATCCCTTCCTGTTTCCTGAATATTACGTAAATCTTTGACAGAAATCTCATGATCAAAATAACTTGATACCATTGCTACACAACATAAACCGCACTCTGTTTTTTGATGCTGTTCTATAAATGGTACTCTTCTCTTCATTACATTCCTCCTTAATTTAATAATAGCAATTCATTAAGACATTTTCTACCCGCCTTATAATTAGCCATCAATATTCCCATTTCACCTGTCAAAACACCCCAATCATCAGTTTCATAGGTCATTTTTTCTAATAAATATTGATTGCTTTCCTGATGTATCTCATTTTCAAATTGATTAGTTTGAACAGGTAAAATTGAATCCAAAATCACCAAATTACCCACATTCCCATGACAAATTGAATTATCCAAATTTAATCCATTAATTAGTATATCTCTGCTGTAATACTCCACTTCTTCCGATAACAACTTATCTGATAACCCATTAATTAACAAATAATGCTTAGCTTTTACAATACCAACAATACCATTACACCAGGAGTAGTATTTAGCATTTTTTCTTACTTTTAGAACTTTATTGGGATTTAGTTCCTCTCTCTCTTTCCTTAAATAGTCTTGTACACACTGAATAATCATTTTTCTAATATTTGAATCTGTACTTAAACTTAAACTATATTTATATAGCTGAACAATTACACCATAATTCCCGTGAGCATACCCTGGATCTTCTGAAATCCATACCCCTTCTTCGGCATATATTTTAAGCAGACGTTGAACAATTAGTTTCATCAACTTATCTGTCAAATTTAATATATCTAAATTTCCTTTAAATGTACTATTGACTTTCAATAAAACACCTAAAATACCAGAAATCCCACCGATAATATCTAAATTATCTAAATTTGAAACTATATCTTTAGTTCTAAAAATGGTTTCAAAGATACATGTTTCAATCTCCAAAGGAATATCTTTATTACTCTCCTTTAATACACACAATGCATATAGATAGCCATAAATTCCGGTAAAAGCTCCAACATTTTGATATGTAATATCAGAACTAAAATCCTTTATGTAGTTAACAGTGTATTTCATTACTCCAGGAAAAAGTTCTTCTAACTCCTTGATTTTTAAACTATTGATTCCAAGTAAAATGCCTGCTGTACCTGAATATAAATCATACTTCATAGGTGATATATCATAATTTTTATCCATAGCTAGCATTGCTAACCAGCTAATTTCGCCATTATGTTCAAACCTACTAGATAATAGTCTTTTTACAAATAATTCTCTTCCAAGATCTTTTCTTTTAGAAGGTTCAATATTTTTTACAAATAATTCGGTCCCCATAAAAGACATATTAATAATTCTCTTCTGACGAACTAAGTTTGAAGTAGATGCTATTTTTATTCTATTTAAAATTTTCTCTACAATACTTTCGCCCTCAAGTGATAAAATATATTCCTTAACTCCATTTGAAATATTATTATTAGATGAATCGGAATAAAAAATTGGGACATCATCATTTTTCAATTGATTAATCTCATCATGAATCATTTTACTATCAAATTCATTGGAAATATCACCATATTCACATAATCTAAGAAAATACATTTCAAAATCATAACGATTTTTTAAGAGTTCTGGGTGATGACTAGTCTCTAGCAACTGTACATATATATTGGTATTTCTATAAATGTATCTCGTTTCACAATTATTAAAATATTTCTTAATCATTTTTGAGATAACTGACTTATTATCAACAAAAATTCTATAAATCTCTTCAAATCCCTGTTGAACTTGAGGTAAATAATTAGAACAAGAGACATTCTCACCCTCGTATCTAACAGTACTGGGAAAGCTTCCAACCTCTTTAAAAACTTTTTCAATTCTGATTTCATCAGTGCCAACATTAGACAGCTGATGTGTTAAATAGGGAGATTCTCTTCTTGCACCAGAATTTAATGCACCTATTTCCATTCCTTTGTTATTATTAATTGAATATAGCGTCATTGGCAAAATACCTGTACTATATACTGAGTTAGCTACAAAGTCATACATTTTATGTATAGATGTATTAATTGTCTCATTTTCACTAAAATGAAGAATTGTTTCATTATCAATCAAATAAGGAAATCTCCCAGATGCTAATACATTTTCTCCATGATAATCTTTGGCACCAAACAAATGTAAAAATGCTAGAATTTTCCCCATATTTTCGAAATATATTTTTACATCTTCTAAAGTAGAACATTCTTGAATTTCAATCATTTCTACATAGCTATATC
This sequence comes from Streptococcus sp. 2741, assembly GCF_013276315.1. Taxonomy (NCBI): domain Bacteria; kingdom Bacillati; phylum Bacillota; class Bacilli; order Lactobacillales; family Streptococcaceae; genus Streptococcus; species Streptococcus sp. 2741. The sequence continues at coordinate 21,693 of NZ_VMKU01000054.1, forward strand.
CTTTCTTAGTTAAAGTCTTAGGGATAAATAATGTATTCGAGATTCCAAATGTCTTTTCAAATTCTTCTGCAAATAATTTTAAATTAACATCCAATATCATATTACGAGGTTTATACACAATATCCTTATCTTTGAAATTTAATATACAAACTGTCTTGCCTTTAGAATGAGTATCACCTGCATTAAAATTAATTTTGGATAATTGTAAATTCGATACTTTAAAATAATTCTGAATATCTTGAATGTCGTCTTCTAAATTATTTAAAATTTCTTGAATATAAAAACTTATATTTTTTAATTTTTGATCTAATACCTCATATAACATTGGATATCTTTTATAAAAATCAACAATATATTCTTTATCTCGTAATAAAGTGTCTATATAGTATTTATATCTATCCTCACTACTCTCCCCCAGAAGTTTTGAATTTCTGCGTAAATCATTAATTTCTAAAACAACTGTACGATAACTAATATTCATACAAATCTCAAAAAAATATGTTTCAATACCTTCTATAAAAGTCTGTTTATCAGAAATATAATTCTTAGTTTCAACAATGCTATAAATTTTTTGGACATATTTATAACACAATGGTTTATATAAATCTAACCAATTGATTCTAGTCTTAAGCCTTTGCTGTGGAGTATATAACATCCATTCACCTTGTTCTAGCGCTTCTTCAATAAATAAATCTTTACTTTCATCATAGTCATTATATAGTTGTTCCCATTCATTGAGCCCTTTCCCTGAAACATTCTTTAAAAATGTATCTAACTCCTGAGAATTATTGACATTATTAAATAGTTTTATCCATTTATCTGTAATTGCTGACATAGTAATTCCTCCTTATAATTACTTTAAGATTATCAAATTTTCAAGTAATGGTAATGAGTATTCTATGCACTTTTGAGATTGAGAGACCCAATTTGTAAAATTAAACTAGACAGAAAAAGCCATCTATGTTAGGCTCAGATAAACACCACATTTGTCTGAAAGAAACTAACATAAATGACCTATACTCAATAAATAGAATTCCTAGGAAATCATCGAATTATCAATCACCCTACCAAGTTTTTCTGAGTTACATGAAAAATCTAACTTAATTTGACAATTTAGTATTCACTCAGTCAAAATAAGCAGAACTAACTCATTCCCCCTTGCCCAATTCAATGACGCGATGACATTGTTGGGCTACATAAGCATCGTGGGTCACAATAATGACTGTTTTCCCCTCTCGATTCATCTCTAGGAGAAACTTCAAGACCAAATCTCTATTTTCAGGGTCCAGAGAACCTGTTGGTTCATCGGCTAAAATCAGCTGACTGGGTTTTAAGATGGCTCTAGCAACTGCAATTCGTTGTTGTTCGCCACCAGACAACTCGGAGACCTTTTGGTGCAAAGTAGCTGACAAACCTACTCTCTCTAAAATCTCTTCCACCTTTTTGAGTTTGTCTTTCTTAGACAATTTCACATATTTCAGCGCCAGCATGAGATTGTACTCGACCGTTTCATCATCAATCAGGGCAAAATTTTGAAATAGATAAGAGATATGTTCACGGATTATTGTTTGTGACTTGGCAGAATTGACCGCTAGATTTGTCTGACCAAAAATCTCATACCGTCCGCTATAATCACCATCTATCAAACCTAATAAATTTAACAAGGTTGACTTACCACTACCACTCTTGCCAACAATGGCTACCAAATCTCCCTGATCAATCCTGAGAGACAAGTTATCCAAAATCACTTTTCCCCCAATGGTTTTGGTAATATTTTTCAACTCAATCATAAGATGCCCCCTTTCAATAATTCTACTAGACTTCTTTTCTCCATCCTAGAAGCCAAGGCTAGCACAAATAGTATATCCAAACATGTAAAACCTGCAAACAGTAGAAGTGGCAGGAGCGCATGGGCAAAGAAAATCAAGACTAGAAGAGGGAGACTATAGCCCAGCAAGAGCAGAACGAGGAGAGGACGGTAGCGATCGACCAGTTTCCACCCCATAAACTTCTTGGTAATGATATCCCTGCGCTTCAACAAGAAAGTAATAACGAGTAAAAAGTAGGAGACAATCATACTGAGAAGAGCAAATAAGGCAAAAAGAACGTTAAAATTACGAACAGAATCCCGATAGGTATCAACTATCCCCTCTTGAATTGCTTGAATCGATAAAAATTTTAAATAGCTACCATCAGATAAGTTATCGACTAACTCTGTAATCACTTTTTGATTTTGTTCTGTATTTTCAATTTTCATCGGGTTGTTTAAACCTGTCGTTGACAAGTGAGTCTTTTCTTCCCACATCATGTCTTGATCATTTACCAGACTAATGATTGGATTGTGGAGATTTTCCTTTCGCTCATTATTATAAGGGAAGAAAGACCAATCTCCTTCATAGTAGGCAATTTCTACATCCATATCTTCTATTGTTTGCTTTTGCTGATCTTCATACCTCATAGAAAGATAGGCGATGGATTTTCCCAAGAACTGATTCTTGCCTTCTTGTCCTTTGTCACTGATTGGCAACAAAATCACCTTTTTAGTGCCGGTATCTGGTAACTTGAATCCCTTGCTCTTTAGAAAATTGCTATTAGCATAGTAAACATCTACCTTATCAGGCAGTTGGTAGTTCTGCACTTGTTCAGCTTTGATGACTGGTTTGATAGGAAGACTCGTACTTCGCACATAGTTTACTTGTGTTTTTGCTAGCAAGTCTTGATAAAATTGGTAGAAATAATCTGTAGATTTCCCTGAACCTGCTAGCTCTTCTTGCCACAGGTTATCATTGAGTTTGAAGGTTTCTAAGGTCAGGTAATTTCCTTGGCTTACCCACTGTTGCTGATAAGCAAGTTCTTTGTTTTCTTGTTCTAAACTTCTGCCCACCCCAATCAGTAAGGCCGTCAGTAAAATAGTTGTCCCTATTTTCATCACATAATTGAAGATAAGACCAAGTTTGACAGATGAAAAACCTTTCAACATGGAGCTGACTGTCATTTTCTGAATCATCAGGTAGGTCAGCCAACTGATGAACAAATACAACTGTAAAAGCAGAAATTGGGATAAGAGTAAACTTGGGAACAGAAGTTTTGGTCTGTAGTCCAGCACTAAAAATAGTCCCAAGTCAATGATAAGACTTCCACCCAAGAGAAGATAAAAATTAGTCTTTACAAAACCAGCTAAAATCGCTCTACTTTGGAAACCAAGTAACTTTTGAACCCCCACTCGTTTCATCTCCATCATCGGCTGATAAACTGTCATTAAAATCACAAGCAAGATTGCCAAGATAAAGATAATGATAGATAGTAACAAAGCTTGATTTAGCACTCCAACCTGACTTCGGTAAGTGGGTTCTAATAAAATCGTCTTATCTATCTGGAAAAAATCACTCCACTTTTGTAGAATGGTATCGCGATCTATCTCTTTGCTGGAGGTAATCATGTAGCGCCCATTTACAGTATGGGATTTATCCTCAATATAGGATTGAAAGGTCTGGAGTCGAATGAGTTTCACCTTTAAAAAGGTGGGAATAGTGCCTAGATTATCGGGAAGATCCTGGTTGCTGTAGACTCCCTTCTCATTCTTTGAAAAATCAAGAGAAGTAAGACCGAACTCCTGATAGGGAAAGGTTTCCTTATCAAAAACACCAGCCTTGACGACCTCATCGCCATTATCTACTTTGATAATAGAGACCTTGTCTTGGCTTGCAACCTCTTCAAAAAACTGGAGAATCGTTTCTGTCGGTTTAGTGACATCTTTCAAGTACAAGTCAAATGAATAAGTTGTCTTGCCCATCTCCTGAATCCGCACTATTTCACGTGTAACATTTACATTCAGGACAAAAAACGTAGTACACAACAAGAGCAAGAGCATACAAAGATGACTGATTTTTTTCATAGAGATACCTCCCGTGAAGAGACGAAAGCGAGATAGGTGCAGGTACTTTTTATTTTTTACTAAATTTTAAGTAGGTGTAAACAAATCCTGCACTTATAGCCAGAGTTGTCCACCATTTAAAATCAATATGCAAAAGTGAAAAGATTATAAAACTGATGATTAGCGAGGCTAAAATATAAACAATGATTAAAATTTTATTTTTATTTTGCATAGGAATTGCCTTTCTGAATGGATTCTAGTGTTTACAGCTCATTTGTAAAGTTTACAATAAGACTCTAAAGCAATTGTCTATCAGAATGTTCTTTTATCTGTCAATAATCCGAGAAAATCTTGTCGTTTCAAGTCGGAGAAGTGTTTGGTAGAAAGACTTCCCTTTTGAAGTCCATCATCTCTAACCTGTAAATAATAGCTATGTTGGCTTGTTTTAATTGTCAAAAAATCGCCAAATACAAAAAATTTTTTCCAGTTACGAATCTCAAATTCTTTCATCTCTGATTTTGGAATGCGGATAAGTCCTTGCCGCAAATCACGATGATGCTCACTTGTGAAAGTCATCCCATTCCCAAGATTTCTTATCAGTAGTTCATCTGGAGTTACCATCACCAGCGCTATTTTAGTTAAGAAAATTTCAACTGTTGGTGGTAAAATCGCCAAATCAAACCAAGGATGTAGGTAGCGATACGCTAAGAAATAATGAGGCTCCTCACCCAATCCTAGTTGTTTATATAAGTCCTTGACCTCACTATCTAACCTCGCTTCAAAAGACACATCCGAATGCTCTTCTTCCTTCTTCTGATTAAAATAACGCATCCAGACTAGGAAACCTATAAAGGCTAGGACAAATATTCCTGATAAAAGATATTTTAAATTGTAGTTCATCACTTAACCTCCTGATTCACGCTTCTGCCTAAAGAAGAGGCCTATCTATTTTGAAAATAGTTCCATAACAACTTTAAATAAGACTGGTAATATTGTATCAAGCTAGAATTCTTTCTTTTCTAGCTACATCATAGTACTACTTAAACTTATTTTAGTTTTCTCCCTTACTTTCTATATTACTATTATACAATATTTTTGCTAAGATTTTATTATTTGTTAACTTTTTTCACAAAAAGGAGTACATCATGCGTTATGATTTCGGGAAGGTCTATAATAAAGTTAGCCACCTACCATTACTAAAAGTTAGATATCTCAACTAATTTACCATTTTTCAATTCAAGAACAATATCAGATAATACTTCAATATCCTCTTTATTGTGAGATGTGACCAACATAGTAATATGATTCTTTCGAGCATAACTCTTAATTATTTTTCTAAGTTCTTCTACACCTTCATAGTCCATACTATTAAATGGTTCATCTAGGAGTAAAATCTTAGGATTTTCCATCAATGCTTGGGCAATCCCTAACCTTTGTAACATACCTAATGAATAATTTTTTACTCTTACATCTTTATCCTGATATAAATCTACCTTATTCAATACTTCCTCAATCTCTTTCTTAGTAATTTTATTTTTGATTGTAGCTAATTGCTCTAAATTCTCTAATGCAGTTAGACTAGACAAAAATCCTGGATGTTCAATAAGTAAGCCTACATCAAGTGGCATAGAGCCATTTTCACCAACAATTACACTTCCAACTGTAATCTTACCCGTAGTAGGTTTCATTAGTCCTGAAATCATTTTAAATAATACACTTTTCCCGCATCCATTGGTTCCTATAATTCCATATATTTTACCTGATTCAAAAACATAACTAACATCATCTATAACACACTTTTTCCCAAATGTTTTTGAAAGATGATCTACTTTTATACAATCCATACGTTTCAACTCCTTACTCATCTTGATACTGCTTACTTCCCTTAGGTAATGTAATATCTTTATTTTCAAATATTTTAAAATTTAATAGAACTAACATTGCATCAACAAATACCAATATCCCACATCTACCAATGAAATTTATACCGTAACCATATACTGAACCGGAAATAGAAAACAATGAAAATGGTCTCAGATGTTCTCCTAACAAGCCCAATGTTGAACCCGCCATTACAATCAAAGTGCCCGTATAGATAACAAATACTAACGATTGTGATATTCTAAACTGTGTTAAAAGTGCATGGAGCAGGGAAAAGAAATATAGCAACAATCCTTGTAAAATTATTATCTTCCCTATCTCATAAATTACGATATTCGTTTCAAAATTTCCAAATAAATACGTTTCTGAAAATTTTTTTGTGGCTGTTGAAATGCCGATGCCAAAGTTAGAATCTCCTATTCCTACTATAGTGGAAAATATACAAATACTAACCACATAATAAATCACACTTTTCAAAATTTTGAAATGCTTATTTCTATAAAAATCATTTCTACTTGAATACCTACTTAGTACAAAAAATATATTTTGTTCAACTGGGCTTTGTAGCATCATTATGAAAGCTAATAAAAACGGAAATGTGAAATATCCAGTATAGGAATCATTAAACATGATAAGAATCAGCTCACCAAAATGAAAATTCCCAAATTTATATTTCAATACTATCAGCTGACTAAAATTTGCTAATATAACAAAAGCCACTAATAAATATATAAAACCTATATAAAAATCTTCTTTATTTTTTAATTCTTTAAATTTCTTCATCAGTTTCTATATCCCTTTTAAATTTTTTATACGACATCCAATATGATATTACTACTACAAGTATCAAATATACAAAAACAAATATTATGCTTATTCCTTTTACTCTTGAAACATCAAAAATTGCCATTGGTTCAATTTTAGTAAGACCTAAAAACATAGCAAACAATGATCCTATTGTCGTTAAAATAAATGGGGATAACCATGCAACAAATTTGCTCTTAATAAAATATGACATCGCCAATCCAACACTACTATATGCAACGCCAACAAAGGAACAATGTAAAATGATTATTACTACATAAAATAACGGGGATGTCCTCACTGCTGATTCATAAATAGAAACTTTTGTTATTGCATAATAAGCATCCATATTTATACTTCTATTAAAAAATAAAATTGACATTATCAAGAATAATAACATTCCAAAAATAAATGTTGTAAATGATATGAATCCATTGATTATAAAAATAGAATTAAAATACTGTTTATATCCCATCCTTGATATAATATATTTCATTATTCCACTTTTTCTATTTTCGATATGCTGTGACGCAAAAGGAATTGTTGCAATAAGAGGTGCCAAAACTATTAACAACGACCTATCACCATTATAACCTTGTAAAAATACCACAATATAATCATGATTAAAAAAATACTCCATCCCCTCTTCAATAAATGCACTTACAGAAAATATCATAGAAGTTAAAATAATTAATATTGCTAAAAAGAATTGCTTATTTTTCATCCCTTTTAAAAATATACTGACCTTGTAATCCATACTTCTCTCCTATAAAACAAATGGGATGAGCGAACATGCTCACCCCCAAATATACAAACCTATATTCTAGCTCTTAATACTCATCAGGACTCCACGAACCGCTGGTTTGAACTTTAACATATGTTGCGAACCCTGTCCATCCACCCAATCTAAGATTAGATCCTTCTGCATCTGATGGACTATTATAATTCAAATAAATCCTATCTCCACTGCCTGAAGAATATGTACGTGTCATTTGAGCGTCACCTCTAAAAATAGCACAGTGCATTGTATAACCACCACCGATTGATGTATTATTATTTACTCCTCTTGATTGATTTGTTTTATATAATGAGTCAGTCACTGTACGACCTCCGAATCTCGGCATAATCATATCGTAGTCCGAAATTTCTCTAGCAGAGACAGCCATTGCACCAATCATTAACGTAGCACATATACTTGCAAATAACTTTGTTTTAGTATCTAGTTTTTTCATTATTACAATCCAATCCTTTCGCTCCACTTACGACACAATACAAAATGAAAAACATGTTGTATTGTGTTGTTTTCTTTAATTTGGGATATGATATACTTCCTGTGAAACCAAATATGATAAACTAAAAATCAAAATTATAATGAATTCAAATTTATAGAATAACTACCTTAAAACGAAATTAACATTCACAGAAAATCTTATGTAATTACTAAATAATCCATTGGACTCATCTTCCTTTCATTTTTGCAACTAGCGCATTATATCGGCCATTTCCATGGGAAAACCGTAGCAATGCTAAATAAGAAAGCAAGAACAACTAAAAAGCGAAAAACTTTTTTATTCATACTTTTTCCCTCCTATCCATATTTTGTATCTATAGTATACCTCTTCTTTATTCTATTTTAAAATTAGTTAACTTTTTTCACACATTATTTTAGTTTTCTTTTTTACTATTCCTGTTACTATGATACAATATTTTTAACTAGATTTTATTATTTGTTAACTTTTTTCACGAAAAGGAGAAAATTATGCGTTATGATTTCGGAAAGGTCTATAAAGAAATACGCGAGTCAAAAGGCTTGACCCAAGAAGAGGTCTGTGGAAATGTCCTCTCAAGAACCAGCCTATCAAAGATTGAAGGCGGTAAAGCAACTCCCAAATATGAAAATATGGAGTTTCTTCTCCAGCAAATCAATATGAGTTTTGAAGAGTTTGACTATATCTGCCATCTCTATCAACCAAGCCAACGAACAGAAATCATGCAAACCTATCTCAATATGAGCTCAATCCTAGGGACTAGTGAACTCGAAAAACTATTTCAAAAATGCCAAAACTATCTCAAGACCCATCATGACCTCCCTATAGAAGAGATCAGGGATATGCTGGAAGTTGTCATTCATATCCGTCAACATGGTACAGAGCAACTGTCAGACCAAGTAAAACAGACTATCAAAAAGCTTTGGGAAAAAATTGAAAAACAAGATACATGGTATGAAAATGACCTAAAAATCCTCAATACCATTCTTTTCAGCTTTCCCATTGAACACCTCCATCTCATCACTGGAAAAATCTTGCAACGCTTGGAAGTCTATAAAAACTACCAACATTTATATGACTTACGAATGGCAATCCTACTCAATCTGTCCACCATTTACTTATACCATCAAGACAAAAACATGTGTCAACAAATCTGCTATACTTTACTAGAGGATGCCAAGAAAAAGAAGCACTACGATAGACTTGCTATCTGCTATGTCCGTATCGGGATTTGTAGGGATGACGCTAGACTTATCCAAAAAGGTTTCTCACTTCTAGAGCTGACCGAGGAAACTTCTATGCTGTCTCATCTCAAAAAAGAAGTAGAGATCTATTCTCAACCGAAGGAAATATAAAAAGTCGAGGGATTTCCTCGACCTTTTCATATTATTCTGTTCGTTATTTCTTAATACCAGCCGTTGTTAAGCCAGAAGTTTTTAGCAGCAGTCCATGAACCGTAACGTCCTGCTACATAGGCATCTGCTACACGTTCTTGGTTTTCAGCTGAGTAGTCACCGTTCAAGTATGAATCGGTCAATTGGTAACGTCCGATGTAACGTCCGTTTGTAGCTGTGTAGCTACCGCCTGATTCTTTTTGAGCGATCCATTCTTTAGCTTCTGCTTCAGATCCGCTTACAGTTGAAGCAACTGTTTCTTCTGCTACTGTTTCACTTACTACTGGAGTTTCTTCCTCTACCTCTGTAGTTTCTGCCACTGGAGCTGAAACAGCCTCATCTTGAGCTGCTGGAGCTGCATAAGTCGTTGAAGCTGGTGCTACTGGCGCTACAGGGCCATCGATAATCAACTCTTGACCAACATAAATCAAATGAATGTTGTCAATGTGGTTGTTTTCTGCCAATTTCTCAACTGTTGTGTTGTGAGTTTCAGCAATTTCTGAAAGTGTATCACCTTCTTTAACAGTGTAAGTTGATGATTCTTGAGCAGATACAAATGATGGAGCAAATACTGCAAACAAGGCAGCTACTCCTGCAAGAGTTGTTTTAATCTTTTTAGTTGTTGATTTCATGTCTAAAAATTCTCCTTCTTTCTATAGTTCTATCATACCCTTTAAATATTACCGTTTCTTGACACTTTTATGTAGAAATATTACAAAATTATTTTTTATTTCCCTAAATAAGGTGTTTTTGTCATAAAAGATACTATTTTTATGCTATTTGAGGTATTAGAAAGGTTTTCATCCACAATTAAAGCCAAGACCTTCATTCTTTGATATAATAGAGATAAGAATTTTTATAAGGGGAAACTGATGAAATCACTTCGTTTTCAATCTGTCTTTGATATCATCGGACCAGTTATGATTGGCCCATCTAGTAGTCATACCGCTGGTGCTGTTCGTATTGGGAAGATTGTCTCTTCCATTTTTGATGATACTCCGACAGAAGTCGAATTCCAACTATTTAACTCATTTGCCAAGACCTATCGTGGCCACGGGACAGACCTAGCCCTTGTTGCAGGTATTTTAGGCATGGATACAGATGATCCTGAAATCCCAAATAGTCTCGAGATTGCCCACAAGCGTGGTATCAAGATTGTCTGGACCATTCAGAAAGATAGCAATGCTCCTCATCCAAACACCACTAAAATTACCGTTAAAAATGCCCACAAGACCATCAGCGTGACTGGTATTTCTATCGGTGGAGGGAATATTCAGGTCACCGAACTCAATGGCTTTGCCGTCTCTCTCAATATGAATACACCGACTATCATTATCGTTCATCAAGATATTCCAGGTATGATTGCCCTTGTTACGGAGGCACTTTCCCGCTATGGTATCAATATCGCCCAGATGAATGTTACTCGTGAAAAAGCTGGTGAAAAAGCCATTATGATTATCGAAGTCGACAGTCGCAACTGTGATGAGGCCATCGAAGAAATTCGAAAAATCCCTCATCTCCACAATGTCAATTTCTTTAAATAGGAGGAAGCATGTTTTATTCTATCAAAGAATTGGTCGAGCAGGCAGAACTAGACTTTCAAGGAAATGTCGCAGAACTCATGATTACAACTGAGTTTGAATTGACTGGTCGTGAACGTGAAGAAGTCTTCCTTCTCATGGAACGCAATCTGGAAGTCATGAAAGCCTCTGTCCAACTTGGCCTCAATGAAAATAAATCTCGTAGTGGCCTGACAGGTGGAGATGCTGCCAAATTGGATCACTACATCAAAAACGGAAAAACTCTGTCAGATTACACAATTCTCTCTGCTGCCCGAAATGCCATCGCAGTCAATGAACACAATGCCAAAATGGGCTTGGTTTGTGCCACTCCGACCGCCGGAAGTGCTGGCTGTCTGCCATCCGTTCTCACTGCTGCTATTGAAAAATTAGACCTCAGCCATGAGCAACAACTGGATTTTCTCTTTGCTGCGGGTGCCTTTGGACTAGTCATCGCAAACAACGCCTCTATCTCAGGTGCTGAAGGTGGCTGTCAGGCCGAGGTTGGTTCTGCCTCTGCTATGAGTGCTGCAGCCTTGACTCTAGCTGCTGGTGGAACACCTTATCAGGCCAGTCAGGCCATTGCCTTTGTCATTAAAAATATGCTGGGCCTCATCTGTGACCCTGTTGCCGGCTTGGTTGAGGTTCCCTGTGTCAAACGCAATGCCATGGGGGCCAGCTTTGCCTTCATCGCAGCAGACATGGCCCTGGCAGGGATTGAATCTAAAATTCCTGTGGATGAAGTTATCGATGCCATGTACCAAGTTGGAGCAAGCATGCCAACTGCCTTTCGTGAAACAGCTGAAGGCGGACTTGCGGCCACCCCTACTGGTCGTCGCCTCCAAAAAGAAATTTTCGGAGAATAAGCTTATCAAATAGGAGAAATCATGACCTCTATCACAGCGATTTTTTTCGATCTGGACGGCACCCTCGTTGACAGTTCTATCGGGATTCACAATGCCTTTACCCATACCTTTAAAGAGCTAGGAGTACCTAGCCCTGATGCCAAAACGATTCGTGGTTTTATGGGACCACCTCTCGAAAGTAGTTTTGCGACCTGCCTTCCCAAAGACCAAATTTCTGAAGCCGTACAGATATACCGTTCTTACTACAAGGCAAAAGGCATCCATGAAGCTCAACTCTTTCCTCAGATTGTAGACTTGCTTGAGGAGTTATCAAGCAGTTATCCACTCTACATCACCACGACAAAAAATACTCCAATCGCTCAAGACATGACTAAAAACTTGGGAATCCATCATTTCTTTGATGGCATCTATGGTTCCAGCCCTGAAGCACCTCATAAGGCAGATGTCATTCGCCAGGCCTTGCAGACACATCAACTAGTCCCTCAACAAGCCATCATCATCGGAGATACCAAGTTTGATATGCTTGGAGCTCAAGAAACAGGCATTCAGAAATTGGCCGTCACTTGGGGATTTGGAGAGCAAGCAGATTTGCTCAACTATCAGCCTGATTATATCGCCCACAAACCCTTAGAAGTTTTGGCGTATTTTCAATAGCATAGACTGGGTAACAACTCCATTTCAGAAGAAAATGAAGTAATACTCAATGAAAATCAAAGAGCAAACTAGGAAACTAGCTGCGGGCTGCTCAAAACACTGTTTTAAGGTTGTAGATGGAACTGACGAAGTCAGCTCAAAACACTGTTTTGAAGTGGCAGATAGAACTGACG